>JANOCF010000898.1:0-6362 GCA_031412055.1 Holophagales bacterium
GCTCCGGCCGCGACGAGATCCGCGGCTCCGATCTCATCGTCTCCATGTTCGACGAGCCCGAGTCCTATGCCGTCGACCTGCTCGAAGAGCAGGAGGTCTCGCGCCTGGACGTGGTGAGCTTCCTCGCCCACGGAGTGTCCAAGATGGGCAGGATCGGCCGCGTGCTCCCCGCCGGACCCATGCCCGCGGGAAAGACCGGCAACGAGGAGGACGAGGAGTCCGACCGCGGCGCCGGCTTCCGCGGCGAGCCGCTGACCGCCTTTGCCCAGGATCTGACCGAGATGGCACGGCGCGGCGCCATCGACCCGCTCATCGGGCGCGAGAAGGAGATCAGCCGCACGCTCCACATCCTCCAGCGGCGGCGCAAGAACAACCCGATCTACGTCGGCGACCCGGGCGTCGGCAAGACGGCCCTGGTCGAGGGTCTGGCGCTGCGCATCGCCAAGGGCGACGTGCCCGCGCCGTTCCGCGACACCAAGGTGTTCCGACTGGACATGGGCGCGCTCGTGGCCGGCACCCGGTACCGCGGCGACTTCGAGAACCGGCTCAAGGCCGTGCTCCAGGCGCTCGCCGAGGAGAAGAACCCCGTCCTGTTCATCGACGAGATCCACACCCTCGTCGGCGCCGGGGCGGCCGGCAACGGCACCATGGACGCCTCGAACCTGCTCAAGCCGGCTCTCCAGGACGGCACCCTGCGCTGCATCGGCGCCACCACCTGGGAGGAGTTCCGCCAGACCTTCCAGCGCGACGCGGCCCTGGCACGCCGCTTCCAGAAGGTCGAGGTCAACGAGCCGACGGCCGACGAGACCGTCAAGATCTTCGAAGGGCTCAAGGAGCGCTACGAGCAGCACCACGGCGTGCGCTACACCCAGCCGTCCATCCGCGGCGCCGTGGACATGTCCTCGCGCTACCTGCGCGACCGCAAGCTGCCGGACAAAGCCATCGACCTCCTGGACGAGGCAGGCGCGGCCGTGTCCCTGCGGGGCGGCAAGCGGGTGGCGGTGCCCGACGTGGAAGAGGTCCTGGCCACCATGGCCCAGATCCCCGCGCGCCGGGTCAAGGGCAACGACCGCGAGCAGCTCCAGCGCCTGGAATCGGAGCTCAAGCAGGTCATCTTCGGCCAGGACGAGGCCCTGGAACGCATGGTCAGCGCCATCAAGGTCTCCCGCGCCGGCCTGCGCGACCCGCAGAAGCCGGTCGGCTGCTTCCTGCTCACCGGCCCGACCGGCGTCGGCAAGACCGAGGCGGCCAAGCAGCTCTCCGAGACCCTGGGCAACGCCTTTCTGCGCTTCGACATGAGCGAGTACATGGAGCCTCACTCGGTCTCCCGCCTGGTCGGCGCCCCGCCGGGATACGTGGGTTATGACCGCGGCGGCCTGCTCACCGAGTCGGTGAGCAAGAACCCGCACGCCGTGCTCCTCCTCGACGAGATCGAGAAGGCCCATCCCGACGTGTTCAACGTGCTCCTCCAGATCATGGACCACGGCACGCTCACGGACACCAACGGCAAGCAGACCGACTTCCGGCACGTCATCCTGCTGATGACCTCGAACGTCGGCGCCCGCGAGATGTCGCAGCGCGCCCTCGGCTTCTCCGAGGAAAGAGGCGCCGAGGGGCCGTACCAGCCCAACCGCTCCTCCGAGGCCGACCGCGCCATCGAGCGCCTGTTCAGCCCCGAGTTCCGCAACCGCCTGGATGCCCGTATCCGCTTCAACGCCCTCACGCCGGACCTCATGGAGAAGATCGTCGAGAAGTTCCTCCGCGAGATGACCGGCCAGCTCGCCGAGAGGAAGGTGCGGCTCGAGCTCACCGACGCCGCCCGCAAGCTCCTGGCCGAGAAGGGCTACGACCCCGCGTTCGGCGCCCGGCCGCTGGCCCGGGTCATCGAGGATTCAGTCAAGCGGCCGCTGACGGAAGAGCTCCTGTTCGGCAAGCTCCAGAACGGCGGCAAGGTCGTGATCGACACCGAGGACGGCGAGATCGTCCTGCGTCCCTCCTGACAGTCTTTGTCGCCTGCGCGACGGAAAACTGTCTCCTCCTCTCTTGGTAAGCGTGTCTTTTCAGGCACTTGGCGCTGGCACGCGCCGTGCCTGGAATAACTCCAAATCGACGCTGTTCCATAGAGAGTTGCCTATAAGGAGTTAGCGCATGACGGATCGTCTCCCGCTCTTTTCGCGGCCGCTCGCCCTGGCATTTTTTGTTCTGCTCGTCGTGATTGCCGCGTCTCCACTTCTGGCCGCGCCCCGGGTTTCCGTGCGCGCTGCGGTACAGGGAGAGCTGATCGAGGCCAAGGGTACGGATGAGCGGGCGGAGGTGGTCTCCTTTGGCGCCGGCCTGGTGCCGGCTCTGACAGGCGCGCTCAAGGACGAGACCGTCCGCGTGGCGGACTGGCCGACCGGTCCGCAGGAGCGCGCGGACGTGCTCCTGACCCGCTTCGACATCTACGCGCCCGGCGCCCGGGTCCTCGTGGACGAGGGCAACGGCAAGCTGCGGGAGATCCCGCGCTCCCGGCTCGCCTTCTTCTCCGGCACCGTTGCGGATGCCGTGGACGACCCCGAGGTGATGATCTTCGCCGCGGTCGACCCTGCCAGCGGGCAGATCAACGGCTTCACCCGCACCCGCGACGCCTTTCACGAGATCCACCCCCTGAGCGAAGTTCCGTCGCTGGCAGTTCAGCCGGGGATCCGGCAGCACCTGGTGGCCCCTGCCGAGGTCTTCCTGGCAGAGCGCGGCGAGAAGTCCTCGTGGACCTGCGGCCAGAACGGCGCCCCGCTGGATTTCCTCCAGGAGATGGACCAGCTTCGGCAAGCTACGGACGCCCGGCCCGAGTCGGTGTTCGCGTCGGCCATCACGACGCTGCACACCGCGACGATCGCCGTGGACACCGACTACGAGCTGCTGTCCATCAAGTTCGGCGGCAACACCACCACGGCGGGCAACTACATCGCGAGCCTGATCGCCTCGATGACGGTGATCTACGAGCGGGACCTCCTGGTCCGGCTGCTCCAGGGTGAGACGATCCTGCGCGCGACCAGCGACGATCCCTACAACCAGGCGACATCCGGCAGCGCCAGCGTAGCCAAGCTGCAGGAGTTCTCGAACCTTTGGAACACCACTTATGCGAGCGTCCCGCGCGCCCTGGCCATGATGCTTTCTGGCAAGCAAAACAACGGGGGCGCCTCCGGCATCGCGTGGCTCACCAGCCTGTGCAACGACTACTACGGCACCAGCTTCAGCCAGGTCTTCACATCGGGGACCTCCCCCAGCTCGGGCGACATCCTGGTGGTGGCTCATGAGCTGGGGCACAACTTCGGCTCGCCGCACACCCACTGCTACAACCCCCCAATCGACAACTGCTACTCCGGCGAGGGCGGCTGCTACTCGGGCCCGACGAGCTGCCCGGCATCGCAGACGATCAACGGCGTGACCAACGTCACCGGCACGCTGATGAGCTACTGCCACCTCGGCGTGGCCAACTGCTCCTCCAAGCACGTGTTCCACCCGGCCAGCGTCAGCCGGCTCCAGCCGATCATCGAGAGCCGGGTCAACACCTGCATCTTCCCGGCCGCCGCCGCCCCGCCGGCGCCGACCCTCGCGGCCGTTGCTCCCCTGTCGGGTCCGACCGCGGGCGGCACCGCGGTCACGCTCACGGGCACGAACTTCCAGAGCGGTGCCACGGTGACCTTCGGCGGCACGCCCGCGACCTCGGTCGTGTTCGTCAACTCCACCCGGATCACCGCCGTGGCTCCGGCCAAGGCCACGGGCACGGTTGCGGTAGCCGTGAACAACCCGGACGACCAGGACGCAACCCTCAATCCCGGCTACTTCTACGCGCCGGCCCCGTCGGTGACCGACTTCCATACGGTCTCGCCCTGCCGGGTGGTCGACACGACCGACCCTGCGGGTCCGCTCGGCGGACCCGCCCTGTCCGTGGGACAGACCCGGACCTTCGATCTCACCGGCTTCTGCGGCATCCCGTCGGGCGCGAAGTCCGTGGCCCTGAACATCACCGTGCTCAACCCGACCGCGCAGGGCAACCTGCAGATCTTCCCGGGCAACGCCATGCCCCTGGGCACCAGCACTCTCAACTTCCCGGTCGGCAACAACCTGGCCAACAATGCCATCCTGCTGCTGGCCACGGACGGCACCGGCACGCTGGGCGTGAAGAACTCCTCGTCGGGCGTCACGGGCCTTCTGATGGACGTGGTGGGCTACTTCCAGTAGAGGTCAGTTCACCAGCTCGTCTGCGTCGGGAGCAGGAGGCGGCGGGGAGGAGATCCCGGCGGCGGCCAGCCGCCGGTCCTCCTCCTCCCACACCTTCCGCAGGGCCGCGTCCCGCGCCCGCCGCTTGCCCATCGCCCACATCGCCAGCAGCGTAATCCCGATCCACAGGGTGGCCGAGCTGGTCAGGATGGGCACCCACCGGTACCAGAAGGTCTGCCGCCGCCAGAAGGAGCGCTCGGCCTCCGCCAGCGTCACGCCCGTGGCGCGGCGGAAGGCATCGTCGAAGGAAAGGCCCTCGGCCACCCCGTCGAGGATGCGCGCCGCGGCATCCTGCCCGTGGCGGCTGAGCAGCTCATTGGCAAAGGCTCCGGAGATGGCGTAGGCGCGGTGCACGGCGCTTGGGCCGGCCCCGAACTGCCGCTCCACCTGCTCCAGCGGCACCGCGCCGCCCCCGACCAGCGCCATGGTGAGCTGGGAACGGTCGTCGAATCCCCAGCTCAGCCCCGCGATCATCGCCAGCCCCTCGTGGAACCAGCGCGGCAGCGGCCGTCCGCCCGCCGCCCGCGTCACCAGCACGTGGGCGACCTCGTGGCGGAGAAGCTCTTCCAGGGAAGACTCGGGATAGGTAGGCGTGCGCGCCGGGAGCAGCACGATCACCCCCTGCTCGCCAAAAGCATAGCCCGACACCCAGGACGGCACGCCCACGGCCAGGTCGGACCCCTCCGGACCCAGGAAGACCTCGATCGGCGGACCCGGATCCTCGAGGCCGACCAGGCGCATGGAGTCCAGCAGGCGGTCAGGATCGATGGCCTTCACCCGCGCCGCGGCCCGCTCCAGGCTGGGCGGAGCGTTCACGATCAGCTCGGGAGCTTTCGCCGCCGCCGCTGTCATTGCCGTCGACGGCAGAAAGAGAAGGAGCGCGAGGACGGCAGCCGCCGGTTTCCAACGCATGCGGTCATCTTATGCCGGGCTTATGCCGGGCTACTGCTGCTGAAGCATTTCGATCATCCCCACCACCCCGGCGCGGATCAGCGCCACGGAGATGGCGGCGAGGAAGAGGCTCGCCACCTTGGCCACGGCGCGGCTCACCGCCGGACCCATGACCCGGCCGATGAAAGGGCTGAACACCAGCGTCAGCCAGACAAGGGTCATGTTCGCCGACAGCGACGTCAGGGTCGGCAGGTAGCCGAAAGCCTCCCGCGACACCAGCACCGAGGTGATGGCGGCCGGTCCCACGATGAGCGGGATGCCGAGCGGGACCACGCCCACCGAGGCGCTCTCGCCGTCCTCGTCCCCATCGAGCCCTTCGAGGTTCCGCGGATCGCGGCGCTTGAAGTCGCCGAAGAGCAGGTTGGAGATGCTGAGCACCAGCAGGATCAGTCCGCCCCCGACCCGCAGGTCGTTCACGGTGATCCCCAGCAGCGAAAAGATGAGCTGGCCCGCGAAGAGGATCAGGACGGCGATCAAGGACGCCGTGAGGATCGCCTGCAACGTCAGGCGGCGGCGCTGGGCGGCGGTGAGGCCCTCCGTGACCGCGAGGTAGACGGGGATGATGCCGGGCGCGTTGATCGCGACGAAGAGCGGAAGGAAGCTTTCGATGTAGGGGTTCATGGGCGGATGAGAAGCATATCTCACCCGCCCATCGGGGAAGAGGATGCCTATGGCGCCGGGGGTGCCGGCGGCGCCTGGCCCGCCACCTGGATCAGGTTGACGACCGCGCGGACTCCATCGGTCCCGCGGGCCAGGTCCTCGGCCTCTTCCCGCTGCTCCTGGGACGAGACCTTGCCGTTGAGCGCAACCCGGCCGTCGACCGTGTCCACGTCGATCTGGAACGCCTTGACCTCCGGGTCGGCAACCAGCTTGGCCTTGATCCGGGCGGTGATGGCCGCGTCGTCCAGGATCGGTCCGACCTGCTCTTCCAGGCGCTCGGCCTCCCGGCCGATGGCGGCGCCCACCTGCTCGGCGCCCTCCTGGACCTGCTCGGCTCCGCGGTCGAGCTGCTCGCCGACCTGCTCGCCGACCTGCCCGAGCTTCTCGCCGGCCTGATTCACCTCGCGCTCGACCTCGTCGCCGTCGATGTGGATGCTGGTCTTGCCCTCGGCGTCGCGCTCGGTCTCGACCGCCTCGCGTCCATCGGG
>JANOCF010000899.1:0-11457 GCA_031412055.1 Holophagales bacterium
GCGGAGCCCTGGAGCGGGAACGACCGTCTCCCGGTGGCACCGATCCCCGCCCTGCCGTGCGCGCCGCGGCCGCGGGTCCGCCGCCCGGCGCCCACACGGTGATCTACATCCACGGCATCGGCAACAAGCCCGAGCCCTCGATCCTCAAGTGCCAGTGGGACACCGCCCTGTTCGGCATGCCCATGGGCGACCGCACGCGCATGGCCTACTGGGTCAACCGCGAGCTCTATCCCAGGCCGCTGGCCGGGACCTGCGCCTCCGGAGACATCCTGGAAGCGGTCGAAGAGGGATCTTCGGCGGTGGGCGTCCGCGCCCTGGAGCGGGCAGGCGGCGATCCTGTCGAGGAGGAGATCCAGAGCTTGACCAGCGATCCCGGCGAGCAGAAGGTGCTGCGCTCCATCGCGGCCCGGGTCGAGGAGGCCGCCGCCATCGACGAGGCGGAGGCCGTCAACGAGGTCCGGGCCCTGGGCGTGGTAGGCGTGCGGGTCATCCCGTTCGGCCCCCTGCGGCGCTTCCTCACCCGTCATCTCACCCGCCTGCTGCTCCGGGACGTCAACGACTTCCTCTTCCAGGAAGAGCTGCGCAAGCGGATGGAACGCTCCCTTTTCGAGCGCCTGCGGGCCGGAGGCGGCCCCTTCGTGGTCATCGCCCACCGCCAGGGCTCGCCGACCCGAACGAGCAGAACACCCTGGAGCAGAGCCGGGAGCGTCTCGACGACGCCATCCGGGATCTGGTCGGCGAAGGAGCCGAGGACGCCCAGGTCGAGACGCTCAAGCGCTTCGTGTCCGCCAACCTGACCCGCTTCGAGGTCGAGAGCCTGCGCACGCAGTTCAGCAAGCTGCGCATCGACCACGTCTGGCGCGACGCCACCAAGACGGCCCTGATGTACGACTCGACCCACACCGTCCAGGCGCGGCCGGCCAACATGGGCTACGGCGCCCGGGGCAACGACATCCGCTGGGCCGTGCTCGACACCGGCATTCGCCAGGACCACCCTCATTTCGAGAAGCACGGCAACGTGGTCGAGCAGTGGGACTGCACCCGCCGGGGAGCCCCGCGCCGGGTCCCGGACGATGACCGGCCGGTCGTGGACGGCCATGGCCATGGCACCCACGTAGCCGCCGTCATCGCGGGCCAGCTCATGGACGTAGTCGACGAGGGCGACAAGACCCGGGATTTTTTCGGCATGGCGCCGGAAACCCGGCTCTACGGCTACAAGGTGCTGGACGACATGGGCAACGGCCAGGATTCCTGGATCATCAAGGCCCTGGACCACATCGCGGACACCAATGAGCGGGCCGGCCAGCTCATGATCCACGGGGTCAACCTGAGCCTGGGCGGATCGTTCGACCCGAGCGTGTTCGGCTGCGGCCACTCGCCGCTCTGCCAGGAGCTGCGCCGGCTGTGGCGTCAAGGGGTGCTCGTCTGCCTGGCGGCGGGCAACGAGGGTTTCCTGGTGATCGAGTCCGCGGGCGGCCGGGTGGAGGCGAACATGGACCTCACGATCGGCGACCCCGCCAACCTGGAGGAGTCGATCGCCGTGGGCTCGGTCCACAAGACGAACCCGCACACCTATGGCATCTCCTTCTTCTCCTCCCGCGGCCCGACCGCGGACGGCCGGCGCAAGCCCGACCTGGTCGCTCCCGGGGAGAAGATCATCTCCGCCCTCCACCAGTTCGCGGACGGGAACGGGAATGGCCGGACGGTGCGCGACCTCTACGTGGAGATGAGCGGCACGAGCATGTCCACGCCCCACGTCTCGGGGATTCTCGCTGCCTTACTCTCGGTGCGCCGGGAGTTCATCGGCTACCCGGACCGTGTGAAGAGCATCCTCCTGGAGAACTGCACGGACCTGAGCCGCGATCCCTACATGCAGGGAGCCGGGCTGCCGAACCTGATCAAGATGCTGGCGAACACGTAACGGGCACGGCGCTTGCCACACCGCGGAGCATGACCGAAGAGCGGCCGATCGTCCGCGTGGACACTGGGACCCGCGGGGAGATTTCCAGGAGACGCTGAAGCAGGTGGTCGGGTTCCGGGCGCATTGGGAGGAGTAATTAGTTTCCTCCTAGGACGAAGCTGCGGTAAGATCAGGATATGGGTTTACCGGCTGAACTTGTCCGCGCGCTTGATGGCTTGTCTGCCCAGCATCTTGATGAAATAGAGGCGAGGAGCCGCGCGCTGAGTGACGCTGCGTCAAAGCTGGTAGAGATGGCAAGCACGTTGCCTTCCGAGCACTTCAATTTTTCCGAAGCCGTCGACGCCATTCAAGATTGGGAAGAAGACCTCAGGAAGATCTTCCTTCCCGACCTCCGCCGAGCCAAAAAGCAGCGCAAGGAAGCCGTACTGTTTCCCCCTGAACATCGGGCCATGACGATAGAGACAGCCGATAGGCAGATTCAGATCTACTCAGGCATTCTGAAGACGATCCGAGACTGCCGTTGGCAGTTGATGGCACTCCGGGCCAAGCGCGAAGATCCAGGAGAAGCGCCCGTCTTCGACGAGCCCGCAGCACTATTGCAGTACCTGAATGCCAAGTGACCCCCATTCGCACGAAGCTATCGGCGCGATTCATCAAGAGTCGCGCTAAGCTGGGGGAACCTCTGGCCAGCCGTATAGACAAGGCCCTCATGAAGTTCCACGAGAACTCCAAGGCTCCAGGACTGAATTTTGAAGCGGTCAAGAATGCTCCTGACTCTTTCACCATTCGGGTAACCCGGAATTTCCGCATCCTCCTGGTCCAACAGGAGGACAAGGAAGGCTTGTACTACCTCGTTGCCGATGTCGCCAACCATGACGACACCTATTCTTAGGCGGTGGATACAAAACACCCGCTGGTGCAATGTATCCACCGGCGGGTGTTTCGTCCCGGTTCCCGGGCACAATCAGCTCCCTACACCTCCCGGCGCAGCCGCTCCGAGTAGAACGCCGCCCGCTTGCGCAGGGCCTCGGCCTCGCCATGGTCGATGACCTCGACGGCCTCCGAGGCCAGGGTGTAGTACCCGAGCTGGAACGCCAGGTAGGCGTGGAGATAGAAGCGGAGCTGATCCGCCGGGGTCTTGATCCGGCGGGAGCGCTCCACGGACGCGACCAGCGCGTCCCGCTCCTCCTCGGAAAGACCCAGCTCCACGATGGCGCCGGCCAGGTCCCAGGCGGGATCCTGGATCCCGACGAGGTCGTTGGACGCGTGATGGTCCACGGCGTCCGTCTTCCAGATCTTGCCGTCCGGGGTCACAATCCATTCCCAGGCGTGCATCCGGTTGTCCGTGAGGACCGGCCTCGCCAGGGAAGCCAGCTCCGGCAGACGCTCCCGCCACTGCTGCTCAAGGCCGTTTCCGACCTCCTCGCCGAGCGCCTTGCCGGCGTTGAAGACCGCCATCTCCAGCAGCTTCTCCGGCGAAGCCCCGGGCCGGCTTCCCTCCTTGGCCGGCAGCCGCCGTGCCCGGAAGGAGATGTACTTGGCCACCCGGTCCAGCAGCGCCTCCCGGTCCACGTCCGGAACCAGGGGCAGTGGACGCGCGCCTTCCAGCCAGGGACCAACCATGAAGCCGTGGCGCAGGCCCGTGACGGGCGGAATGAAGCCACCCTTCTCCAACTCGGTTGCCAGATCCAGCTTCTCGCGGCCGTAGCTTCCCAGCCCCGCGAACTTGAGAAGCCAGGTCTTTCCACCCGCCTTCAACAGGTACTTGCGCCGTTCCTGCGGCGGATTCGCGGGTATCCCCGAAATCCCAAGCCGGTCCCGCCAACGGCCGGCGCCAAGATCTTCAGGCGGCCCCTCGGCCGGACCGGTCAGATCCTCGACCCAGCGCTGCAAAGGCCAGGAGGAGTCCGGAGCCACGAACAGCTCCTCGAACTCCACCACGTACCGTCGTACCCTCTCCCAGCGCTCGCGGTGCGCCTCGCTCGCGTACGGGCCCAGCGGACCCCGGTGGCTCGGGAAGAAGACGATGGCGTCGTCCGCCACCCCGTTCTCCTCCAGCCAGTCCGCCAGACTGCCGAAGGAGCTGCCCGACAGACCCGGCCCCTCGTCGACCACCGCGAACATCGGCCGGCGCGGCCCCATGGCGTCGGCGGCCGCGAGCAGCTTGCCGGTCATCCGCACCCCGATCGACAGCGTGCGCGCGAAGGGATGCCCCGCGGGCCGCACGCTGGCCGACGCCTCTCCCCGTCCCGCCGCCGCCACCACCGCCGACAGGCTCGTGCCGATGCTGCGGATGCCGATCACCCGCAGAACTCCCGCCCAGTCCTCCCGCAGCCGCTCGGTGGCCCGCATGTACGTCTCGGGATAGAGCCCGTAGATCGCATACCCCTCGGGCACCACCACCTCGATCTCGTCCGGCAGGCGCATGCCCGCCAGACGCTTCAGCGCCCGCGTCGCGCTTCCCACTCCCACCAGCGGCGACGGCGCGGCCCGCTTTCCCTCCCACGCCGGGACCTGCCCGGCGAATCGGAAGGACCACAGCAGAGCCTCTGCGATCCCCTTGGTCAGTTCGGCCGCGACCTGTCCGACCGGCGTCGGACGCTCGCGGCCCAGTACCTCGAGCTGATGATCGAGCAGGCCCTGCTCCAGCTCACCAGCCTCGATCAACAGCGCCACGATCTCGGCATGCCGCTCGATCCCGGGCGCCATTCCTTCAAGCAAGCTCAGACCGGAACGAATCCGCTCGAGCTTTTCAGAGGTCCCTTCCAAACGTGTCAAGTCACCGTAAGTCAGCATCGTAAAGCGATTTTGTCAGCAAGAGCCGTACCCGGTCTATTCGCTTTAAGGCATCATCCAATCTCAACGATGGTTGACATGTCAACAATTCACCCGTATAGTACGGCCCATGAGCGACATGGGCGAACGCCAGAGCGCGATCCAGCGCGAGATCCGGCAGACGAGGCCGTTCCGCAGCCTGGGCCAGGAGGGATTCGTGGCACTGCTGCGCACCGCCGACGTCATGCGCCGCTTCATGACGCGGGTCCTGGAGCCCTTCGGGATCACGACGCAGCAGTTCAACGTGCTGCGCATCCTGCGCGGAGCCGGCTCTGAGGGCGTGCCCACGCTGACGATCGCCGAGCGCATGATCGAGGAGGCTCCCGGCATCACCCGGCTCATCGACCGCCTCGAAGCCAAGGGTCTGGTGCGGCGCGAGCGCTGCCCCGGGGACCGGCGGCAGGTGCTCTGCTTCGCCACCCCGGCCGGGCTCGAGATCCTGGGGCGGATCGACGGAGTCGTGGACGCCGCCGATGACCAGGCCATCGGGATGCTGTCCGACCCGGAAAAGGCCGAGCTGATCCGACTGCTGGACCTGATTCGCGCGAGCCACGCCTCGCGGAGCTAAAAAATTTACCAGGATAGTTGACGTATCAACCGTTGACAGGAGAGGAAGCCATGATTCGCGAGATTACCGCAGCCGCCATTCTGACCTTCGCCGCCGGCGCCAACGCCATTCCGGCCCATGCCGCCGCTACCGCCGCCGAGGTCCATACGATCGACAAGGGGCACTCCGACGTGTCGTTCCAGATCCGCCACCTGGTCTCCCAGGTACGCGGCAAGTTCAACGACTACCAGGGGACGATCACCCTCGATCCCGCCAACCTGGAGAAGTCCAGCGTCGAGTTCAGCATCAAGTCGGCCAGCATCGACACCGGCCTCGCCGACCGCGACAAGCACCTGCGCGGCGAGGATTTCTTCTGGGCCGACAAGCACCCGGACATCACCTTCAAGAGCAAGAGCATCACGAAGGCCGACAAGGACACCTACAACGTCACCGGAACCCTGAACATGCGGGGCGTCGCCAAGGAGGTCACGCTGCCCGTGACCTATCTCGGCACGGTCAAGGATCCCTGGGGCAACCAGAAGGGCGGCTTCGCCACCGAGATCACGCTCAACCGCAAGGACTACGGCATCAACTGGAACACCGCGCTGGACAACGGCGGCGTGGTCCTCAGCGACGAGGTGAAGGTCTCCATCAACCTGGAGACCCAGAAGAAGAAGGACGAGCCGGCCAAGGGCAGGTAACGTCCCCGGTCTCCTCCGCCGTACTGGCGATACTGTATAAATACGGGCGGCTCGTCATGAAGACCAACGCCGCCCGTCTCCTCGACTCCCTCGGCATCCCCTACCGCCTCCTCGACTACGAGGTGGACCCCGACGACCTCACGGCCGGGAGCGTCGCGGCCAGGATCGGCATGCCCGCCGAGCAGGTCTTCAAGACCCTGGTGGCGCGCGGCGACCGCACGGGCGTGCTCCTGGCCGTGGTACCCGGAGACGCCGAGCTCGACCTCAAGGCCCTGGCCCGCCTGAGCGGCGACCGCAAGGCCGACACCGTCCCCCTCAAGGAGGTCCAGCCGCTCACCGGCTACGTGCGCGGCGGCGTGACGGCCTTCGCCTGCAAGAAGGACTACCCGGTCTTCGCCGACGAGACCCTCGAGCTGTTCGACGAGATCTCCGTGTCGGCCGGCGCGCGCGGCACCCAGATCGTCCTCGCCCCCGCCGACTACCTCCGTGCCGTCAGGGCAACGGTCGGCCCGATCTCCAAAGAGAAGAGCCGAAGAGAAGAGGGTAAAGGGTAGAATGGGAGTCCCTACCCGGGGCGCGATCCCATGGCCGAGTTCAAGCTCTCGAACCTGATGCTCACGGTGCCCGTGCCGGCCACGCTTGAAGCCGTGCGCCCGCCCGGCCCGCGCCGGGAAGAAGCCGCGCCCGTGCGCATCCTGCACGTCCTCAACGGCGGCTGCGCCGCCGACCAGCTCCGGGAATCCAGCGTGGCGGGCGAGATCACCCTGTCGGCGGACGTCCTGCACGAAGGTCCGGCTCCCGCCGGGCTCCTGCCCGAGCGCTGGCGCAAGGTGCGCGCCCGCTACCTGGCCGAGTGCGGCTACGGCGACTACGACCGCTGCCTGGCCGATCTCACCGAGTGGGACCGCGCCCTCGAAGGCTTCCGCAACCACGACGAGGTGGTGCTCTGGTTCGAGCACGACCTGTTCGACCAGCTCCAGGTCATCCGCCTGCTGGACTGGTTCGGCTCCAAGGACCGGGGACGCGTCCGCCTGAGCCTGATCTGCATCGGCGCGTTCCCGGGCATCGAGCCGTTCCATGGGCTCGGCCAGCTCAACCCGGACCAGATGGCCTCCCTGATGCCCGACCGCCAGCCGGTCACCGACAAACAGATCCACCTCGCGCGCCACGTCTGGCGGGCCTTCTGCTCCGCCGAGCCCATCGGCCTCGAAGTCGCCCTGCGGCGCGATACCTCGGTCCTCCCCTTCCTGGCCGGAGCGATCCAGCGCCACCTGGAGGAGTTCCCGTGGACCCGCGACGGCCTTTCCCGCACCGAGCGCCAGGCCCTGCTGGCGGCCGACGCGGGCTTCGACACCTTCGAGTCGCTGTTCAAGGCCGTCCAGGCCCTGGAGGAGCGCCCGTTCCTCGGCGACACCTCCTTTCTGCGCGGCCTCAAGGTCCTGGCCTCCAGCCCCATGCCGCTGATCCGCCTGGAGCCGGGACCCGGAGGGCTGATGCGCAACCTGCGGGTGAGCCTCACCGCCACCGGCCGCGAAGTGCTGGAGGGACGTGAGGACTGGGTGCGCATCCACGGCATCGACCGCTGGCTCGGCGGGGTCCACCTCCATGGCCAGGAGTCCCCGTGGCGGTGGGACGGCGAGCGCTCCCGGCTGATTCCGGAGTAGGCCCGGAGCAGGCCCGGAATAGCCACCCCGAAAGGGACGTTTTTTCAAGCATGAAGAGCACCGTCCTTCGTGTGTCTATCCTCCTGCTCCTGCTTTCGACAGGGGGCGTTTGGGCGCAGGCCACCGCCCCGACACCGCTCGTTTCGGCCGGGGTATCGGCAAGCTCGGTCCTCGCTGACCCGCTGTTTCAGGAAGAGGCCCGGATCGGACTCCAGCACGTCTATGACATGGACTTCGGGGCCGCCGACCAGATCTTCGGCCGGATCACCGATCGCTATCCCGACCATCCGGTCGGCCCGTACCTGCAGGCGCTTCTCCCCTGGTGGGCGATCCAGCTCGAGCCGGACGACGCATCCCAGGACCCGATCGTCCTGGCCAAGATGGAGCGCGTCATCGACCTGTGCGAGCGCCGCCTGAAGAAAGACCCCGCGGACCTCGACGCGCTGTTCTTCAAGTCCGGCGCCCACGCGCTGCGCGGCCGGCTGCACGCCGACCGCCGCCACTGGATCAAGGCGGCCCGCGACGGCCAGCAGGCCCTGCGCGCGCTCCAGGAGGTGGTCAAGCGCGACCCGAACAACGACGACCTCTACTTCGGGCTCGGCCTGTTCAACTACCTCTCGGATGTGGTGCCGAAGCAGTACAAGATCCTCCGCCCGTTCACCCGGCTCTTCCCCAAGGGCGACCGGAGCCAGGGGATCGTCCAGCTCGAGCGCGCCATGCGCAAGGGGCAGTTCACCCCGGCGGAGGCGGCGTACTCGCTGCTCCAGATCCACTTCGTGTTCGAGAAGGACTGGCACGCGAGCCTGCGCTACGCCACCTGGCTGCGCGCCCGGCACCCGGACAACTCGGTCTTTCACGTCTTCGAAGGGCGGATCTACGAGCGGATGGGACGCTGGAACGACGCCGCGCGCGTGTTCAAGGAGGTGGCGGACCGCCACGCCAAGCAGCAGAGCGGCTACACCGACGCCATGGCCGAGCAGGCGCTCTACCTGCTCGCCCGGGTCGAGATGTGGCAGAAGCGCCACGGCGAGGCCCTGGCCTACATCGAGCGGCTGGAGACGCTGACCTCGACCCGGCCGCTCATGACCGAGTACAAGGCCCTCGGCCGGCTGCGCAAGGGCATGGCCCTCGACGCGCTCGGCAAGCGCAAGGAGGCGGTGGGCTGCTACCGCGACGTGCTGGCCATGAAGGGCGCGTACGACGGCGACGACGACGTCCGCACCCGCGCCCGCAACTACATCAGGAAGCCATACCGGGACCGGGCGTAATGTCCGCCGGGTGCTCGGGCTTGCGCCGCAGCGCGTAGATCACCAACCCCACCAGGATCGCGATGCCGCCGGCGACCAGGTTCCTGGTCTCGGCGCTCGCCGCGAACGCGACGCACAGGAGCAGGGCGGCCACCGGGATCACCGGACCGCCCGGAATCCTCACCGCCGCGCCCTCCGGACGCTTGCGCCGCAGCACTAGCACCGCCGCCGCCGTGCCGAAGTAGGTCGCCAGCCGCGCCACGACCGAAAGCGTGGCGAGCTGCGCGAACGATCCCTGGAGCATCGGCGGCAGGTTCAGCCCCTCCTGCACCGCCTTCGCCCCGGTCAGCGCGAGCAGCATGGCGATCGAGCTCTGCAGCACGATCGCCACCACCGGCGTGCGGAACCGGGGGTGGAGATACGCCAGCGAGCGCGGGCCGTAGCCGTCCTCCGCGAGCGCGAAGAGATAGCGCGGTCCGGCGAACACCGTGTTGCTGTTCGTGCCCAGGATCGAGAGCGCCGCGCCGACCGTCAGCAACAGTCCACCCCCGCTGCCGAGGAAACCTCGCGCCGCGTCCGCGAGCGGCGTCTGCGACTGCGCCACCCCGGGCAGCGTGCCGAGGGTGACCCACTGCACCGCCGTGTAGATCAGCGTCACAATCACGATCTGCATGATCAGGGCGAAAGGGATGTCCCGGCGCGGGTTCTTGAACTCGCCGGCCGGGGCCGCCGTGTTCTCGAAGCCCGCGTAGGCGAAGAGCAGCAGCAGCGCCGCCTCGCCCAGTCCTCCCGTCCGCGGTCCGTCGTTGCCCGCGATCGTGTCGCCCGAGACGAAGAACGCCCCGACCGTGATGAAGATCATCAGCGGCACGATCTTGGAGACCGCCAGGAAGACCGCCGTGCGCACCCCGGAGCGGACGCCGATGATGTTGATGCCCGTCAGCAGCATCACGGTGAGCACGATGGCGAGCACCTGCCCGATGCCTCCCGAGGTCGCGGGCACCAGGTAGCTCAAGGCGCGCGCGAAGCCCACGGAGAGCGACGCCACCGAGGCCACGCGGGCCAGCCAGGTCATCCATCCCACCTCGAACCCCACCAGCGGACCGAACGCCTCCCGCGTGTAGAGATAGGCACCGCCCGGCCGGTCGAAGTAGCTTCCCGCCTCCGCGAAGCAGAGCACCAGCAGCGTCACCGCGAAGCCGGCCAGCACCACCGCCCCGATGCTCGCTCCGCCCAGGACCAGCGCGGCCTCGGCGGGAAGCAGGTACACACCGCTGCCGATGACGTCGTTCAAGGACAGGCCGACGATCTGCCAGCGCGACACGGCGCGCAAAAAGCCAGGGCGATTGCCGGTAGGGACGGACAGGGGATCGGACATGCAGGTCTCCTCAGATCTCGATGCGCGAGCCCGCCGTCTCCGGCAGGGTCCAGACCCAGGCCGCCGCCAGTACGGCGAAGCCCGCGGCGAGGCCGATGCCGCCCGCGAGACCCCAGCGTCCGGCCACGGCGGCGATGACGAACGGCGCGCCGAACTGCACGCCGCGGGTGACGTTCATGATCACGGACATGGCGGCGCCGCGCACCCGGGTCGGGAACAGCTCCGAGAAGTACGGGCCGTAGCACGACCAGGTGCCGGTGCCGATCCCGGCCACCAGCATGCAGGCGAGTCCCAGCGCCGGGCTCGTCGACATCCCCTCGGCCAGCAGCAGGGCCAGACCCAGGGCCGTCACCCCGCAGTAGGCCGCGAACGCCGGCCGCCGGCCGATCCGGTCCGAGACCCAGCCGAAGGAGAGATAGCCGGTCACCGACCCGGCCACGAACACCAGCGTCCACCACCCGGAAGCGAAGATGGACAGCCCGCGCTGCTCCTGGAGGTACCGGGGCAGCCAGACCAGCGCGAACCAGTAGGCCGACATGTTGAAGGCCGTGAGCAGGAAGGCGCGGGTGAACAGCCCGGCCATGTCCGGGGCCACGAGCTGCGCCAGGATGGGCCGGCGCGAGCCGTCATGAATACGGCGGCGGTGCTCCAGCCAGAGATCCGACTCGGGCAGCCGCTTCCAGGCGAGAAGCACGAGGATGGGAAGGGCCGAGACCAGGAAGACGGTCCGCCAGCCGAGCGCCGGAGCCAGGAACGAGCCGACGATGGCCGCGAGCCCGAGGCCGGCCGGGGCGCCGCTCTGGGCGAGCGCGCCGTAGCGGCCGCGCAGCGCGGGCGGGATCGTCTCGCCGAGCATGGCCTGTCCGGCGCCCCAGGTGCCGCCGATCCCCAGGCCGGCCAGGGCGCGGGCCGCGATCAGCATCCCCAGGCTCGGGGCCAGGCCGCAGAGCAGGTTGCCGATGGAAAAAGCCGCGATCGACACGGCCATGGACATCCGCCGTCCCAGCCGGTCGCTCATCCAGCCGAAGAGCAGGCCGCCGACTCCGGTCATGCCCACGCCCACGGCGGTCAAGGGTGTCAGGTCCTCCTTCGACAGGCCGAGCTCGTCCTGGATCGGCTTCAGCAGGAAGGAGAGCAGCATCAGGGAGTAGAAGCCCGTGCACC
>JANOCF010000900.1:0-2627 GCA_031412055.1 Holophagales bacterium
CCCAGGGCGCTGAGAACCGATTCAACGGCGGGCTTACGGTCCCGGGCGTGGCCCAGGGAGGAGACCGCGAGCCGGACGGCCTTGCGTTCCGGGTGCTGCCGGGCGAGCGTGCCCAGGGTGCGGCCGGGGCCGGTCTCCAGAAGGACCGGGTCCGACAGCCGCAGCAGCTCGGAGACGCCATCGGCGAATCGTACCGGCTCGCGCAGGTGCCGCGCCCAGTACTCCGGATCGGTGGCCTGCGCGGCGGTGATCCAGGTGCCGGTCACGTTGGAGACGTACGGCAGGCGAGGGGGCCGCAGATCGACCCGGCGCACCTGCTCCAGGAAGGGCTCCACGATCGGCTCCATCATCCGGGAGTGGAAGGCATGGGAGGTGTGTAGGGGCCGCGTCTCGATCCCCCACTCCTCCAGCTCCGTCCTCAAGGCTTCCACCTCGCCGGCCGGTCCGGACACCACGCAGGAGCGCGGTGCGTTGACCGCGGCCAGGGAGAGGTCGCGGCCTTCAATCCGGGTCCGGATCTCCTCTTCGGGGAGGGAGACACCAAGCATGGCTCCGGCGGACAGCCCCTGCATGAGCCGGCCCCGGGCCGTCACCAGGGAGAGCGCGTCCTCCAGGGACAGGACGCCGGCAAGGCAGGCCGCCACGTACTCGCCGATGCTGTGGCCGAGCATGGCCGCCGGGCGGATGCCCCAGGACATCCAGAGGCGGGCGAGCGCGTACTCGACCGCGAACAGGGCCGGCTGGGTCAGCGAGGTCTGGCCCAGATCCGCCTCCGGGTCCCGGAGCAGCTCGCGGAGGTCGAAGTCCAGACGCTCGCAGCACAGGTCCAGGGCCGAGCGGTAGGCCGGCTCGTGCTCGTACAACTCCTCGCCCATGCGGGCGTACTGGGAGCCTTGTCCAGGAAAGAGGAAGACGACGGACGGGGTCCCCGCCGGCGATCCCGGCGAGCCGGTCACGACTCGGGAGTCATCCCGGAGAGCCAGGATGGCGTCGTCCAGGTCGCTGCACACCACCGCCCGCCGGTGCTGGAAGGGCTGGCGCCCGACCTGGAGGGTGAAGGCCACGTCGTCCACGCTCGTCTCCGGGTGGGTCTCCAGCCAGCAGGCAAGGTTGGCCGTGGCCGCGTCGAGGGCGGTGGGGGTCTTGGCGGACAGGACCAGCAGCCGGGAGGGACGGCGGGACGGCTCGCCGGCCGGCGGCTCCGGGGCCTCCTCCACGACCGCGTGGGCGTTGGTCCCGCCGATGCCGAAAGAGCTCACCCCGGCCCGGCGGGGGGTTCCGTCCGCGGGCCACTCGCGGGTCCGGGCGTTGACGAAGAAGGGGCTCCCGTCAAAGGGAATCCGGGGGTTGGGCCGCTCGAAGTGGAGGCTGGCGGGGATCGTCCGGTTCTCCAGGGAGAGGACCGTCTTGATCAGCCCGGCGATGCCCGCGGCGGCGTCGAGGTGGCCGATGTTGGTCTTGATCGAGCCGAGGGCGCAGCCGCCCGGCTTGCCCGTGTCTCCGAACGCCTGGATCAGGGCCTGGGCCTCGATCGGATCGCCCATCGCGGTCCCGGTGCCGTGCGCCTCGACGTAGGAGATCGACCCGGGCTCGACCCCGGCGGCGCGGTGAGCCTCACGCACGACTTCGGCCTGGCCCTCGACGCTTGGGGCCGTGAACCCGACCTTGCCGGTGCCGTCGTTGTTGATCGCCGAGCCGCGGATCACGGCGTGGATGGTGTCGCCGTCGGCCAGGGCGTCCTCCAGGCGCTTGAGGACGACGATGCCCACGCCGCTGCCGCCGACCACCCCCTGCGCGCGCTCGTCGAAGGCGCGGGTGTGGCCGTCGGGCGAGTTGATC
This sequence comes from Holophagales bacterium, assembly GCA_031412055.1. Lineage (GTDB taxonomy): Bacteria > Acidobacteriota > Thermoanaerobaculia > Multivoradales > UBA5704 > DATMER01. The sequence continues at coordinate 1,840 of JANOCF010000900.1, forward strand.
CCGCCCTCGTGGTAGAGGTAGCCCGCAACCTCCAGCGACTTGACCGAGACGCCTCCCGCGAGAGCGATGTCGCACTCTCCCCGCAGCAGGCTGAGGCGGGCGAGGTGGACGGCCACGAGCGAGGTGGAGCAGGCGGTCTGGACGTTGAGGCTCGGGCCACGGAGGTTCAGCTTGTAGGAAACCCGGGTCGGCAGGTAGTCGGCATTGTTCGAGATGGCGACCTGCTGCCGGCCCACCGAGCGGAGCAGGGCGTTGTTGAGCAGCAGGTTGAGCACGTAGGTGTTCTCGGTCGTCCCGGCGAACACGCCGGTCCGGCGGCGGTAGGCCTCGGCGCCGTAGCCGGCATTCTCCACGGCCTCCCAGGCGCACTCCAGGAAGTGGCGCTGCTGCGGGTCGATGATCTGGGCCTCGCGGGAGGCATAGTCGAAGAAAGCCGCGTCGAAGAGGTCCGGCCCGTCGAGGGCGCCGCGCGCCCGGACAAAGCGCGGGTCCAGCACCTCGTCGCCGAAGCCGGCGGCGCGCAGCTCCTGCTCGGAGAACCGGCGGATCGACTCGACGCCGTCGCGGAGGTTGCGCCAGAGCTCGTCGACGTTCCCGGCGCCCGGGAACCGGCCGGCCAGGCCGATGACGGCCACCTCCTCCCCCCGGATCTCGACCCGGGAGGGAGCCGTCACGGTCCGGGGAGCGTCTTCGACTGCGGGAGCGAGATGAGCGGCGAGGGCGCCGATGGTCGGGTACTGGAAGAGGTCGACCATGGAGACCTTGCGGCCCAGAGCCTCCTCCAATCG
>JANOCF010000901.1:0-3851 GCA_031412055.1 Holophagales bacterium
GGGCATCATGCCGAGCACGTTGCCCAGCTCGTAGCAGTTGCCCGCGAAGGCGCGCGCCGTGCCGTTCGGGTTCCCCTCCGGACCGGTCGCGGGCGAGCCGTCGGGCGCCACGTAGCGGAAGACCACCTGGCGGGCAGCTTCCAGCCGGTCGAGCTTCTCAGCCGAATCCTCGTAGTTGCCCTCGCCGTGAGCGATAGGCAGGCGCAACACCTGGCCGATGGTCAGGCCGCGGGTGAACGGCAGGTCGTTGCGCTCCACCTTGAGGAAGACGTCGCGGCACTGGAAGCGCAGGTTCTGGTTGCGCCGCATGGCGCCCGGCAGCAGTCCGGCCTCCAGGAGGATCTGGAAGCCGTTGCAGATGCCGAGCACGGTGCCGCCGGCCTCGGCGTGGCGCTTGACCGCGGTCATCACCGGGGAGAGCGACGCCACGGCTCCGGCCCGCAGGTAGTCGCCGTAGGAGAAGCCGCCCGGAAGCACCACGAGGTCGCAGCCCTTCAGGTCCTCGTCCTGGTGCCAGAGGAAGGTGGATTCCTGGTCCATCACGTGCTTGAGCACGTGGTAGACGTCGTGGTCGCAGTTGCTGCCCGGGAAGACGACGACGCCGCACTTCACGACAGGATCTCCACCGTGTAGTCCTCCACCACGGTGTTGGCGAGGAGCTTCTCGCACATCTCGCGCAGCTCGCGGTCGGCCTTGCCGGGGTCGTCGGTAGACAGCTTGATCTCGAAGCTCTTGCCGGCGCGCACGTCCTCGACGCCCGCGAAGCCGACACGGGACAAAGCGTCGCGGATCGCTTTCCCTTGCGGGTCCAGGATCTCGCGGCGCGGATAGACCGTCACTCTTGCCTTCAACTCGTCACCTCCAGCCAGGGAGAGGGATGATCCTGCTCGGCGATCACCATGCGCGCGGAGCACCGCTCCCGATCCAACGTTTCCCCCACGGCCGCGGCGGCCAGGGTGGGATGGTTGTTGGTCTCGGAGAGGTGGTAGAGAACCACCCAGCGCAGGCGGTCGTTCATCAGCTCGGGGAGACCTTCGGCGGCGTCCCGGTTCGAAAGGTGGCCGTGCCGGCCGGCGATCCTCTGCTTGAGACTCCAGGGATACGGACCGCTGCGCAGCATGTCCAGATCGTGGTTGGTCTCGATCAGCAGGACGTCCAGGTCCTTGAGTCGCCCCCAGGCGAGACTGGTCCGGCAGCCGAGATCGGCCGCCAGTCCGATCCGCCGGCCCAGGGGATCCTCGATCACCAGGCCGACGGGCTCGCGCGCGTCGTGCGGCAGGACGAACGGCTCGACCAGGAAGCCTGCCACCTCGCGCGGCTCTCCGGATCGGATCACCCGCGCGGAGGCCTCGTCCCTCAGCCGCATGCCGGCCAGGGTGCCCTCGGTGGCGTAGACCGGAAGCTTGAGCTTGCGCGCCAGCCGGTCCGCGCCACGGCAGTGGTCCACGTGCTCGTGCGTCAGCACCAGGCCCCCGAGGCTCGCCGGATCGAAGTCGAGCATCTTCATCCGCCGCATCAGCTCGCGGCAGGAGAAGCCCGCGTCGATCAGCAGGCGGTGCGGCCCGGACTCCAGGACCACCGAGTTGCCGCCGCTGCCCGAGCCGAGCACCCCGATCCGCAGAGGCGGACCCTGGGCGGGACGCGGACGCGCGAGCTCCGCGGCAGGTGCAAACGGCTCCCCAAAATCGAACAGCACCTGCTGGGATGCGGGCGCGCTCCGGATGGGAGACCTGCGGCGGGAAAAGAGGGGCGACACCGTCAAAAGGTATCACCCCCCGGGGGTGCCTGTCATGCTCAGGCGGCGTGCAGCTGCTTGAGATATTCGTACGTCGTGGGCAGCGTCGCGACCAGCTCGCGCTGCTGGCGCTTGACCTCTGCGAACAGCGGCTCCGCCAGCGCCTGCGCGTTCTTCTTGTGCATCAGGGCCGGCATCGGCCTCTTCGGCAGCAGCCCCAGGCCGCCGAAGATCGAGTAGTAGCTGCCGTTGGTCCAGAAGTTCCGGAATTCGTTCTCGAAGTTGCCGTAGTAGGCCGCCTCGTTGGAGTCGGTCAGGCTGACCGGCAGGCCGGCCATGTAGGTCTCCATCTTCTCCTTGATGTTGTCCGAGAGATGGAGCTCCTTGTTCGCCCGCCAGAACGGCGTGTCCATCCGCGGCGACACCACGTAGTGCGCCTGGATGAAGTCGCGGCAGTCGTCGAACATGTCCACGATCTCCTTGTTGAACCGGTCGATCAGCACCGGGTCGAAGCTCTTGTCCGGGAAGTACTTGGCCAGGAAGAAGTTCGCCGCGTAGGTGAAGAAGATGCCGGTCGATTCGAGCGGCTCCAGGAAGCAGGAGGCCAGACCGATGCTCACGCAGTTCTTGACCCAGGCCCGGCGGTTGCGGCCCACCCGGAAACGGATCTTGTTGAGGTGAGTCTTCTCCGGGTCCAGGTTCCAGAGCTTGCAGAAGTCGTCGCCGGCCTCGTCGACCGTGGCGTGCCGGCTGGAGTAGACGTAGCCGGTGCCGAACCTTCCCAGCATGGGGATCTTCCAGGTCCAGCCCGCCTTCATGGCGATCGACGAGGTAAAAGGCTCGATGCCGTTCTTCTCGTCGTCGTGGGGCACCGCCGAGGCCACGGCGCTGTCGCACAGCAGGTGATCGCTCATGTCGATGAACGGCTCCTCCATCGCCCCGTTGATGAGCAGGGAGCGGAAGCCCGAGCAGTCGATGAAGAAGTCGCCCGCGATGGTGCGCCCTTCCTTGGTCCGCAGGGCGGTGATGAACCCGTCGGCGTCCTTGTCCACGCTGTCGAGATCGTCGACGATGTGGACGACCCCGTGCCGGTCGACCGCGAACTCGCGCAGGAAGTCGGCCACGAGATGGGCGTCGAAGTGCCAGGCGTGGTTGACCGCCCGCCGGCCGTCCAGGTAGCGCGGGGACAGCTTGGCGTCCATGACCGGCGGCTCCTTGAAGCAGGCGTAGTCGTAGGGCTCGCCGTTGCCCGCGCCCCGGCGGAGCAGCCAGTAGTGCGAAAGGGGGATGTCGTCACAGTTCGGGAGCAGGCCGAACGGATGGTAGAAGTGGTTGTCCTGGCCGTTCTCGGCCGGAGCCTGCCAGTTGATGAACTTGATCGAGGTCTTGAACGCCGCGTTGCAGCGCTTCATCCACTCGTCCTCGGGAATTCCGAGGAAGTCGAAAAAGGCCCGCTGCAGGTTTGGCACCGAGGCCTCGCCCACGCCGATCCGGGGGATGACCTTGGACTCCATGAGCGTGATGTTCACGCTGCCCTGGAGCGCTTTCGAAAGATAGGAAGCCGTCATCCAGCCGGCCGTGCCGCCGCCGAGAATGACTATGTTTTTGACGAGGTTGTCCTGCGAAGCGTCCGAGCTTCTGTCCATTTTCCGCTCCCTCCAGATAAGAACTGCATCAGAACCGAGACAACGCCCGATGAGGCGTGACGGTAACCAAGTGCAGAAAAATTCGGGAAGCGGGACAGGCTGCTAGAAGCTGTACTCCCTGCCCTGCTCCAGGAACTCGATGTCGGGGTTGCGGAGCTTCCGCACCTCCTCCCGGATCTTGTCCACGCAGGGAGGCTTGAGATGGTGCACCAGGACGGGCACCTTGCGCTGGAGCTTGCGCAGCTCGACCTCCAGGGTCTGCGGCGTCAGGTGGAAGGAGACGTCCGCGATCGGCTGGAGCGAGTTGTCGAAGCTGGTGTCGATGCACACCGCCTTGAGATTGGGGGTGCGGTTGGCGATCTCCCAGAACCGCTGGGTCGGCCCGGTGTCGCTCGACCAGAGAACGGCCGCGCCGTCCTGCTCGATGAGGAAGCCGTGAGTCGGCACCGTGTGGTCCACCGGGATGGGAG
>JANOCF010000902.1:0-2455 GCA_031412055.1 Holophagales bacterium
TCGCCGCCCGCGACGGCCGCAACGTCACCCTGGCAGACGTGGCCGAGGTCACCCGCGGACACAAGCGGCGCGAGGTCATCACCCGGTTCGCGAGCAAGGAAGCGGTGGAGCTCGCCCTCTACAAGGAAGGCGACGCCAACACCGTGGCCGTGGCGAAGTCGCTCCACGAGCGCCTGGAGCGGGTGAAGAGCGAGATGCCCGAGGGGGTGGAGGTCGTGGTCGGCGCCGACCAGTCGCGCTTCATCCGCGCCTCGATCGAAGAGGTCATCGACAACGCCCTGCTGGGCGGTCTGATCGCGGTCGGCGTCCTGCTCCTCTTCCTCAAGGATGTGCGCAGCACGCTGATCATCGCGGTGACCATCCCGGTCTCAATCGTGGCCACGTTCTTCCTCATGTACCAGACCGGGACCACGCTCAATGTCATGTCGCTGGGCGGCCTGGCGCTCGGCGTGGGCATGCTCGTGGACGGCGCCATCGTGGTTCTGGAAGCCATCCACAAGCGGCGGGAGCAGGGTGAGAGCGGGGTCGAAGCCGCGCGCAATGGCGCCTCCGAAGTCGGCATGGCGGTGATCGCCTCCGTGCTCACCACCGTGGTGGTGTTCGTGCCCGTGGTTTTCGTCGAGGGCATGGCGGCGCAGCTCTTCCGCGATCAGGCGGTGACGGTGTCGATCTCGCTCCTCGCCTCGCTGGTCATCTCGCTCACCCTGATTCCGCTGATGGCGGCGGGCGCGGCGGGCAAGCTGGACCGGATCGCGCGCAGTTCTTCGCCGGGTGCGCCGGATGCGTCCGCCTCCCGGGGCCGGCGCGCCGCCTACGCGGTGCTTCATCGTGGGCCCGGGGCCGCAATCCGGGGGATGCGGCGCGGGCTCTCGGCCGTCAGCTCGGCCCTGGCCTGGCTGTTTCGGCCGGTGACCAGGACCTTCGACAAGGGTCTGGCTGCGGTCACGGCGGCCTACCCGCCGACCCTGCGCTGGGCGCTGCGGTCCAAGTTCCTGGTGCTGGCCCTGGGCTTCGGCGGCTTTGCGGCCTCGCTGCTGCTGATCCCGGTGCTGGGCGTGAACCTGGTGCCGTCGTTCTCCCAGGGCGAGTTCAGCTTCCGGGTCGAGCTGCCCGAAGGCACGCCGCTCGAAACCACGGACCGCTTCGTGGCCGAGGCGCAGGAGGTGCTCGCGGGCGATCCGCGGGTCGACTCCTACGCCAGCACGGCCGGGGGCGGCGGCCTGTCGCTCTCTTCGTCGTCGGGCAGCGAGGGGGAGAGCTCGGCACTGATCCAGGTGCGGATGAAGCCGGACGCGAGCCCCGGGGACGAGGAGGCGGTCGCGGCGAAGCTGCGCGAGCGGCTGGCCACGTCCGGGCTGGCGCGCTTCGAGCTCGAGCGGCCGTCGTACTTCACGTTCCGCACGCCGATCGAGGCCGAGGTCTACGGCGACGACCTGGCCCAGCTCCATGCCGCGGCGGGCGAGCTGCGGGGGGAGATGCGCCAGATCCCGGGGCTGGTGGACGTGCGCTCCAGCGCCGAGGTGGGCAACCCCGAGCTGCAGGTGATCTTCAACCGCGAGCAGCTCACCCGCCTGGGCCTCGACCTCTCGCAGGTGGCCGAGACCGTGCGCAGCAAGGTGCAGGGCACGGTGGCCACGCGCTTCCAGCAGGGCGACCGGGAGATCGACATCCGGGTGCGCTCCGTGGAGGTGGGCCGGGCGTCGGTGGGCGACCTGTCCTCGCTGATCGTGGGCCAGAGAAATGGCATCCCCATCCCGCTCTCCTCCGTGGCCCTGGTGAGCCTCGCCGAGGGTCCGAGCGAGATCCGGCGCATCGGCCAGAAGCGGGTGGCGGTGATCTCGGGCAACCTGGACGGCCGGAGCATGGGCGAGGTGGCGACGGATGTCCGCGCGACGATCCGCCGGCTGTCCATGCCCCCGGGAGTGACCGCGTCGCTGTCGGGCCAGGAAGAGGAGATGCAGCGCTCGTTCCGGTCGCTGACCCTGGCCGGCCTGCTGGCGCTCTTCCTGGTCTACCTGGTGATGGCCTGCGAGTTCGAGTCGCTGATCCATCCGTTCGTGGTCATGTTCACCGTGCCTCTGGGCGCCATCGGCACCCTGGTCGCGCTGGCCCTGACCGGCCAGTCGATCGACGTGGTGGCCATTCTCGGTATGGTCATGCTCGCGGGCATCGTGGTGGACAACGCCATCGTGCTCATCGACGGCGTCAACCAGCTCCGCGACCAGGGGATGGGCAAGGAGCAGGCGCTGCTGGAGGGCGGCCTGAACCGGCTGCGGCCGATCCTGATGACCTCCGCCTGCACGGTGCTCGGCCTGCTGCCCATGGCCTTCGGCATCGGCGACGGCGCGGAGCTGCAGCGTCCCTTGGCCATCACCGTGATCGGCGGCCTGACCCTGGGCACCGTGCTCACCCTGGTCGTCATCCCGGTGGTCTACACGCTGCTCGACCGCAAGGC
>JANOCF010000903.1:0-2417 GCA_031412055.1 Holophagales bacterium
ATCCTCCCCGATGAGCGTGACCACCGACTTCGCCCGCCGCTTCCGGTTCCTGGCCCTGCTCCGGGCGAGCCTCGTCCTCGGCGCGCTCTGGGACGCCACCTTCGCCGTGCTCCTGGCCTTCGCCCCCGAGTGGTCGGCGCGGACTTTGCATCTGCCGCTGCCGCCGTTGCCGGAAGCGGCCTTTTACCTTTGGATCTTCGCCGTCGTGTTGCTGATGCTCGCCGCCCTCTACCTCATCGCCGCCCGGGATACACGCCGGTACAGCGGAATTGTGGCCGTGGCCATCGCCGGCCGGATCCTCGGCGGGCTGGTCCTCCTCTTCGCGGCTCTGCGCGCTCCCGGCCTGCCCGGGCTCCTGCCCATGGCGGGAGCCGACCTCGGCTTCGGGATCGCCCATGCCATCCTCTGGCTGCCCATTCGCTCGTGAAAGTCCGGGAGATCGCGCAAGAGACCGGGGAGATCGCCTTCCTGACGGCGCGGGCCTTCGGCCAGATGCTCCGCCCGCCCTACGAGATCCGCTCGTGGATCCGGCAGATGGAGCAGATCGGCGTCCGCTCCCTGGGCGTGGCCAGCATCACGACCATCTTCACCGGCATGGTCATGGCGCTCCAGACCGCCCTGAGCCTGCCGGCGCTGGGGGTCAAGTACTACATCGGGGCCGTGGTCTCGAAGTCGCTGGTGCGGGAGCTGGGACCGGTGCTCATCGCCCTCATCGTCGGCGGGCGCATCGGCGCGGGCATGACCGCCGAGATCGGTACCATGAAGGTGACCGAGCAGATCGACGCGCTGCGCTCCATGGCGGCCGACCCGGTCAAGAAACTCGTCGTTCCCAAGCTGGCCGCCACCCTGATCATGCTGCCCGCCCTGACCATCATCGGCGACGGCCTGGGCATCCTCGGCGGACTGATCATCGCGGTGACCACCCTGGACCTGCCGGCGGGCCTCTACTTCAACGACGTGTTCGAGTCGCTGACCCTCGGCGACGTGACCAGCGGCGTCGCCAAGTCCTTTTTCTTCGCGTACTTTATAGCGATTGTCGGATGTTACAATGGCCTGACCACGAAGGGCGGCGCGGACGGGGTGGGGCGGGCGACGACGAACACCGTGGTGCTGGCGGCCATCCTGGTCCTGGTCTCCGATTTCTTCCTCACCAAGCTCTTCTACATTCTTACCTGAAGGGGATTTCCATTGCCTGAAGCGCTGTATCAGGTCCGCGGACTGGTCAAGAAGTACGGCAACCGTGTCGTGCTCGACGGCGTGGACTTCGACGTGCTCAAGGGCGAATGCCTGGTGGTCCTGGGCAAGTCCGGCAGCGGCAAGAGCGTCACCCTGCGCCAGCTCAACGGCCTCGAGAAGCCGGACGGCGGCACGGTGACCTTCGACGGGATCGAGATCTCGGCGCTGGAGGAGCGCGAGCTCTTCCCCCTGCGCCGCCGCATCGCCATGCTCTTCCAGAGCGGTGCCCTGTTCGACTCCATGAACGTGATGGACAACGTGGCCTTCCCCCTGCGGGAGCACACCCGCATGTCCGAGGCCGAGATCGCCGACACGGTGCGGCGCAAGCTCGCCATGGTCAACCTCAAGGACGTGGAGCGCAAGGCGCCCTCGGACCTGTCCGGCGGCATGCGCAAGCGCGCGGCCCTGGCCCGCTCCCTGGCCCTCGACCCCGAGGTGGTGCTGTTCGACGAGCCGACCACCGGCCTCGACCCCACGACCTCGGCGACCATCGGCAGACTCATCAACTCGATCCAGAAGGAGCTCGGAGTGACAGCCGTCGTCGTCACCCATGACATTCCCCTGGCCCGGCGGGTCGGCGACCGGCTCGCCTACCTGGCCGACCGGAAGCTCGCCTTCGTGGGCACCTGGGAGGAGGTCGAGAGATCCGACCACCCGGAGCTGAACGCGTTCCTGGCCGGGCGCGAAGAAGAGGAGGCAGAGGATGCCGCGTGATACCAAGGCGTTCCGCGTCGGCCTGTTGATCCTGATCGCTTTCGCCGTCCTCGCCGCCGGGGTCTTCCTGATCGGCGACAAGAACAACCTGTTCAGCCGCAAGATGCGCTACTACGTCGAGTTCAACTCGGTGAGCGGCCTCAAGCCGGGCAACCCCGTGCAGCTCAACGGTGTGGACGTGGGCACCGTGGCCGAGGTCGTCCTCCCCCAGAACCCCAACGAAGTGGGCATCCAGGTCTGGATCACCGTCGACAACAAGTACGCGGCGCGCATCCGCGGCCCGGTGATCCCCGAGGGCGGCAGGGCCGCGCCGGGCGGCTCCCAGGCGCGCATCAAGACCCTCGGCCTCCTGGGAGATAAATTCATCGAGCTCTCCACCGGCGGCCCGGAGTTCCCGGCCATCGCCAACGAGGGGGAGATCCCCGCGGCCCAGCCCACCAACGTGGACGCCCTCATGGCCTCGGGCG
>JANOCF010000904.1:0-1765 GCA_031412055.1 Holophagales bacterium
CGGCCAGTTCACCCTGCCCACGGCGAGACGGGTCGCCGACCAGATCGGCCTCAACCGTCTCGACCCCGAGGACCTCTACCGGCCCGAGATCGCCCTCGCCCTGGGAGCCGCGTACCTGTCGCAGCTCCTCCGGGACTTCAACGGCGTCTCGCACATCGCGGTCGCCGCCTACAACGCGGGCGAGCCGCAGGCCGCGCTCTGGAGGAGCTACTGCTTCAGCCCGGAAATGGAAGAGTTCTTCACCAAGGTGACCTTCCAGGAGACGAGGGGATACGTGCGGAAGGTCCTGACCAGCCGGGCGCACTACGAAGAGCTGTATTGATCCCATCCCTCCTCTCCCCGACCCTCTCCTCCGTGCCGGAGGAAAGGGAGAACAGCGCCCGCGCTCTCAGGGCTTTGGCTGCCCCGACTTCTTTTCGATCCGCTTGACCACCGGCGGAAGCGCCTCGGCCGGCCGGTCGAAGTAGACGTGGATGTCCGCCTTGCGGCGCAGCTCGTCCGTCCACTTGTCCAGCTCCTGGTTCAGCCGCTGCTCCTTGAGGACGGTGCGGATCTGCTCGCGCACGTCCTCCAGCGGCGGCACCGGCTGCCCTGTCTTCTGCATCTCGGGAGTGAGAACGTTCTGGTAGTACCGCGTGATGTCGTCCAGGCTGACGAACACCCGGGGTCCGAGCTGCTCGTCCACGTGCGTGAGGACCATGAGCTGGCGGGCCACGAGCTGGCGCAGCGCCTGGTGGCTGATCCCGAGATCGCGAAGCGCCTTGCGGTAGGCCTCGTCGTTCGGGAAGCGCGCCCGGACCTGCGCCACGAGCTTCTCGATCTGATCGACCGGTACCTGCTCGAAGCCGAAGCGGTCGATCTCGTGGAACCGCAGCCGCTGCTCGACCAGGTCGTTGAGGATGCGGCGGCGGAAGGCCGTGTCGCTCTCCCCGTTCCGCGGCTGCATCAGGCCGAGGACGATGGCGCGCTCGATCTCGGAGGCGAGGATCGGGTCCTCGTCCACCACGGCCATGACCCGGTCCTTCAGCTCCGGCGCCGTCGCCGGAGGCCTGGGAGCAGGGCTCTGGGCGGCGCCGGCAGAGAGCGCGACCGCGAGGATGAACGGCAGGAGCCGCAGACGGAAGATCAAGCGCGTGTTTCTCATCGGGTGGCCCATGCTAGCATCCAGCCGGCCATGGCAAAAGGGAGAAAAGAGCCGTCCTCCACCTTGAAGGTCGGACTCGCGCAGATCGACTGCCGTCTGGGCGACGTGGCGGACAACGTCGAGCGCCATCTCCGTTGGATCGCGCGGGCGCGGGAGCAGGACGTGGACCTCCTCGTCTTCCCCGAGCTGTCCCTCACCGGCTACCGCCTCCTCCACCTGACCTCGCGCGTGGCCTTGCTGCCGTCCGCGCCCGAGCTGGAGCGTCTCGCGGAGGCCGCGGGGTCCATGGCGGTCGTCGTCGGCTTCGTGGAGGAGAGCGACCGCGGCGTCCTCCACAACTCGGCCGTCCTGCTCGTGGATGGCAAGCCGGCTCTCCTCCACCGCAAGCTCTACCTGCCGACCTACGGCATCTTCCAGGAGGTGCGCTTCTTCCGTCCCGGGCGCCGGCTGGAGCTGGCCACGCTCCCCTGGGGCAAGACAGGCCTGCTGATCTGCGAGGACCTCTGGCATCCCGAGCTGGCGCACCGGCTGGCCGTGGCCGGAGCGCGGCTGCTGATCGTCCCCTCGGCCGGCCCGGGCCGCATCGGCGCCGGGGAGCTGCCGGCCAACCACGAGTCCTGG
>JANOCF010000905.1:0-3261 GCA_031412055.1 Holophagales bacterium
CCCCGGCCCGGATTGCCGATGCAGTAGGTGCCGTCGTCCGCGCAGAGGAAGTCCTCGATCACCTCGCCGTAGTCGCGGTAGATCGCCTTGATCCCCACGCCGATGGCCGGCCGCACCTGGAGCTCGTAGCCGAGCAGGGCCTCGTTGATGTACTGATTGCGCAGGTCCGGGTCCACCGGCTCGGTGAAGCCGCCGAAGATGGCCGACTCCTGGCCGATGTCCGTCTCGGCCTGGGCGTCCGGGGCGGTGCTGGTCGGGCTGTAGTTGAAGATGCGGGTCTGGCGCTCGAAGCTGAAGGAGCGGATGACCAGGTCCATGGGGATCTGCTCGTAATACCGCCCGTAGGAGCCGAAGACCTTGGCGGAGCCGTCGCCCTTGGGGTCCCAGATGAACCCGAGGCGCGGCGCGTAGTCGTCCTTGAGGTCGATCTGCCGGGTGCCCGCCGCATCGATGATCTCCTGGCGGTCCCAGCGCACGCCCAGGTTCAGGGTCAGGTGGTTGGTGGCGGTCCAGCGGTCCTGGAGGAAGAGGGTGGTGATCTCGTGCTCGGGCGATGCCATGAGCGCCGACACCGGGGCGTTGCCGACCGTCGCGTTCGGCGTGGTCCAGTAGATGTGGCTGTAGACCGGCCGGCTCGGGTCCACCTTGTTTTCGAACACGTCGACCTGCTGGCCTCCCGAGTTGCGCTTGAGCACTTCGGCGGTCTCGGTCTCGAACTCGAGCCCGCCCTTGATCTCGTGGGAGCCCAGGTAGCGGGTGGCCGAGGCGCCGTAGAAGTCGCGCTCGAAGTCCTTCTCCTGGATCAGCCCGAAGCCGCCGGTCTGGAAGAAGTCTTCCTCCACCGAGCGGAACTGGATCGCGTCGCCGGACGCGGTGGCGGGACCGACCGAGTTCTCCTCGGTGTGGCGAGCCACCTGCCCGGAGACGACCCAGTCGGCGCCGAGGATGCCCTCGTAGCGCAGGGCGTAGTCCTCGCCGCCGAAGCTGCGCAGCCCCTCGTAGGTGAGCGGGTCGCCGTTCAGGGTGTGCGTGGCGTCGTTGATGGCGCCGGTGTCGTCGCGGGGGTCCTGGAAGAAGGTGGCGATGAGCGACTGGTTGTCCGAAAGCCGCCAGGTGAGCTTGGCCGAGGCGAGGTCGCGCTCGCTCTCCGAGGTGACGATCTGCCCTTCGCGCGGTCCCTCGGGCAGGGAGCTGTCGGTGGTGTGGGTCACCTTGTCGTAGGCGGCGAAGAACCAGAGCTTGTCCCGGCGCAGGAAGCCGCCGAGGCCGAGGCCGTAGTCCTTCCTCGTGAAGCCCTCGACCGTGCCGCCGGTCGAGACGATCGTGTCCGGGCTGCTCTGGAGGGAGTCGTCGTCCCAGTAGCCGAAGACGTCGCCGTGCAGCTCGTTGCCGCCCGACTTGGTGATCACGTTGATGATGCCGCCGGTCGAGCGGCCGAACTCGGCCTCGTAGCCGCCCGTCTTGACGTCGATGGCCTGGATGAACTCGAAGTTCAGCTCCTTGCCCTGGAAGCCGTACTCGGCGCCGGTCGTGTTGACGCCGTCGATGTAGAAGACGTTTTCGGCCCCGGTGGAGCCGTAGACGGTGATCGAGGCCTGCGACGTGTTCTCCGGGTTGGCGTCCGAGGAGACGCCGGGGGTGATCTGGACCACGGAGGAGTAGTTGCGCCCGGTCGGCAGGCTCTCGATGACCCGCGACTCCAGGCTGGTGCCGAGGGTGGTGGAGGTGGTGTCCACGACCGGCACCTCGCTGGTGACGGTGATCTCCTCGGACAGGGCCGGCGTGAGCGAGACGTTGACGGTGGAGTCCCGGTCGAGGCCGACGCTCAGGTCCCTGGACTCGGTGCCGAAGCCCTGGAGGTTGTAGTTGACGGAGTAGTCGCCCGGGGGAAGGATGGTGAGACGGTAGAGGCCCGTCTCATCGGTCACCGCGGTGCGGATGCCTTGAAGGGCCGGGCTCCGCGCCTCGACGGTGACGCCCGGCAGGGCTCCGCCGTCGGTATCGGTCACGCGTCCCTGGATACTTCCGGTGGTCTGAGCCGAGCCGGGTACTGGGGCCAGCGCGGCCATCAGAAGGAGAGCCAACAGCACGACCGTTTGACGCAGTGCGTTCATCACAGTCTCCTGAAATATAAAGATAATGTATCACCCATCCCCGAGCTGCGTCAGGGCCTCTCGGATCTCCGGCTGCGCGGGATCGATCTCCAGGGACCGGCGGAAGGACCGGGCCGCACCGTCCGGATCGCCCAGGCAGAGGCGCGCGAGCCCGGCGCCGTTGTGAGCCATGGCATCGGCGGGGGAGAGGCGCGCGGCCTCTGCGAAGTCGGCGAGGGCGCCTGCGCAGTCCTGGGCCTCGAAGCGGACCCGGCCCCGGGCGATGCGCAGCTTCGGCTCGCCGGTCCGGACGGCAATGGCGGCGTCCAGGAGGCCGAGGCGGCCGTTCTTGACGCGGCCCAGGACTCGTTCAATCCCCTCCGGAAGGCCTGCCTTCAACGCCGCCACCAGCAGCTCGTCGGAGCGGTCCGGCTCCGTCCCCTGGAGCAGCTCGCTCAGGTTCCAGAGGGCGGAGGCGTTGGCCGGAGCGATCGCCAGCGAGCGCTCGAAGGCTCGGGCGGCCTGGTCTGTCCGGCCGGCCTGGCGGAGCAGGAGGCCCTCGTTGTTGTAGGAGGCTGCCGTCCGGGTCTCTCCCGGAGCTCCCTTGGACGGAGCGCCGAGATAGCCGAGCGCCCGGAGCTTGGCGACCTCTTCTTCGCCACCGGATTCAATCTTCGGGACCGGCGCCGGCTCCCAGGCATAGTCCCGGGGCTCCGCGAGCGCCGGAGCGCCAGGCAGGGAAGGACCGGCGAGCCCCTTGCCCGGCGGCAGGCCGAGGAGTGCGAGGAGCGTCGCGCAGACCTGGTCCACCTTGCCCCGTCCCTGTTCTCCGGGCGCGATCCCCGGACCCCAGAGGAGATACATGCCTTCGTCCGCGTGCCAGCGGCCGGCCGTTGCCGCCTCGGCGCTCGACAGCCCTTCCGGGCGGCGTTCGCCCCAGAGGAAGCCGTGGTCGGAGGCGAGCATCAGGACGGCACCCCGCTTCTCGGCGAGCTTGCGGTACTCGCCCAGCAGGCGGTCCACCTCGGCGAAGTAGAGACCAGGCACGCGGCTGTAACGCTCGTCCGTCAGGGAGGCCATGCCGGCGAAAATGTGGCCGACCGTGTCGGGTCCCTGGAAGTAGAGGATCGTGAGGTCCGGGTTCTCCCGTTCCAGCCAGGAGCGCGCC
>JANOCF010000906.1:0-1745 GCA_031412055.1 Holophagales bacterium
CCTCCCTGGAGTTCGTGGCGAGGGAGACCGGCGGCAAGGCGCTGATCAACGGGCTGCGCTCCGCCGCCCTGGAGACCGCCGAGTCCGACACCCGCTCCTACTACTGGCTCGGCTTCACACCGCAGCGGGAGCGCAACGACGAGCGCCACCGGATCCAGGTCGACGTGACCCGTCCGGGCCTGGAGGCGCGCTCGCGCGACAACTATCTCGACCTCTCGCGCAAGAGCGAGGTGACGATGATGGTGGAGAGCGCCCTGCTCTTTGGCAATCCGCCCGGCGCGGCGGCGATGCCGATGAACATCGGCAAGCCGGTGTCCTCCGGCCGCCGCGAGATGGAGATCCCCCTGACCCTGGCCATCCCGGTCAGCTCGGTGACCATGGTGCCCATGGAGGGCAAGTTCGTCACCGAGCTGGAGCTGCGGTTCTCGGTTCTGGATGAGAAGGGGAACCGCTCGGCCGTGCCGGTGATCCCGCTGCGGATCACGTCCGAAACGGCACCCAAGGACGGCGAGTACATGCGCTACGACACCAAGCTCAAGCTGCGCAAGATCGGCCAGCACCTGGTCGCTGCCGTCTACGATCCGCTGAGCGGCAAGATCTCCACGGCCGAGGCGGACGTCGTGCCCCCGAAGAAGTAACGTAGTATTCTCCCTTGAGGACGCTCCTTGAGGACGCTGTTCGAAAGATGAAAAGAGCCATGAAGTCAACGCGACGAATCCTTGCGGCCTGCCTCTTCGCCCTGAGCCTCGTGCCCCTGACGGCCTCCGCCCAGACACCGTCTGGCGGGGGCACGCCAGCCGGGACTGCCGGTGCAGGTGCGCAGGGCGATTACATCGAATCGGTCGACGTCAACGTCGTCAACATCGACGTCTACGTGACCGACAAGAAGGGTAACCGGGTCACCGACCTCAAGAAGGAAGACTTCGAGGTCTTCGAGAACGGCAAGAAGGTGACCGTCACCAACTTCTACTCCGTGGAGGGGGGCAGGGCCATGCTGGCCGACAACGACCCCGCTCCGGCTGCGGTCGCCTCGACGCCGCCCGGTGTCCGGACTGCGCCCAACGCTCCTCCGGCCCTGCCGGAAGACCAGCGTCTGAGGCTGATCGTCTACATCGACAACTTCAACATCCACCCCTTCAACCGCAACCGCGTCATGCGCGAGCTGCGGGCGTTCCTCGGCCAGAACCTGAACCGGGAAGACCAGGTCATGCTCGTCAGCTACGACCGCTCCCTCAAGGTGCGGCGCACCTTCACCAGCGACAAGGACCTGATCTCCTCGTCCCTGCTGGAGTTGGAGAAGGTCTCGGGACACGCCGTGCACCACGACTCGGAGCGCCGCGACGTCCTGCGCAACATCGAGGAGTCCCGCAGCGCGACCGAGGCCCTGGGCCACGCCCGCGGCTATGCGGAGTCGACCTTCAACGATCTCTCCTTCAGCATCGACGCGATCAAGGGGCTGGTCGGCTCGCTGGCCGGCATGCCGGGCCGCAAGGCGATCCTCTACGTCAGCGACGGCCTGCAGATGATCGCTGGAGAGGACGTCTTCTACGCGGTACAGAGCAAGTACGGCGAGCAGGCGACCGGATTGACCGTGGCCATGCAGTACGACACCTCCCGGCGCTTGATCGAGCTGGCGTCGCAAGCCAACGCCAACCGCGTCACCTTCTACACGATCGACGCCGCGGGCCTGCGGGTCTACTCGTCGGTGTCGGCCGAGAATCAGACTGCGGGCCAGGGCGTCTACG
>JANOCF010000907.1:0-2763 GCA_031412055.1 Holophagales bacterium
GCTCCGGCCCTGACCGTGACCGCGGGCAACTTCCAGAGCTCGCTCTCCTGGAACGCCGTCCCGGGCGCGACCCGCTACTGGGTGTTCCGCACCGAAGGCCACGCCGGCTGCGACTACGGCAAGGCCCTGATCGGCGAGACCACCGGCACCACCTTCACCGACACCCAGGTGGCCAACGGCCGCGCCTACCACTACAACGTCGTGGCAGCGGGCATCTCGTCCGCCTGCTACAGCGTGGCCAGCAACTGCTCCAGCGTCACCCCGGCCGGCGTCCAGGTGCCCGATTTCAGCCTGTCGTGCACACCCGCCAGCCTGACCGTTCCGCAGGGCGGCAGCGGCGCCAGCAGTTGCACCGTGGCTTCCCAGGCCGGCTTCAACGCGCCGGTGGACCTCTCCTGCTCCGGCCAGCCGGGCGGCGTGACCTGCGCCTTCTCGGCCGACCCGGTGACGCCGCCCGCGAACGGCAGCGCCAACAGCACCCTAACCCTGAGCGTCTCCGGCGCCCAGGCGGGCGGGACCTTCAACTTCCAGGTCCGCGGCACCGACGGCACGCTGACCCACGACAGCCCCTTCTCGGTCACCGTCCCCGCGCTCTGCAGGGCGAATGGCACGAGCTGCACCACGAGCAGCCAGTGCTGCTCCAACCGGTGCCAGGTCAGGAAGGGCGCGGGCACCTGCCGGTAGTCTGACCCTAGGCGGGGAGGCTTCGGCCTCCCCGTCTGCTTCCCCCAAAGAGGCCAACTTCCATTGACGTGCGATGTAGGGGCAGCATGCTGCGCCCCACACCCAAGTACCACACCTTCTTCCGCCCCTTCGTCCCTTCCCGAGGACGCCTCCGCTCTCCCCGGAGGTCGAGCTTCCGCGCAAACCCCAGTAGAATCAAGGAAATTCCCCAGGAACGTTCATTGCTAGTACTGCTGGCCAGGAAGCTTTGAAATCAAGAGGAGAGTGCCATGAAGACATCGTGCCGCACCTACCTGCTCCCGGCCCTGGTATTGACCCTAATACTGGCCGGGCTCGGACTGGCCGCCCCCATCACCCCCGTCGTGGGCCAGACCCAGCCGGAGCCCCCACAGTCCGCCGGCGGCGAGACCGTGGACGTCGAGATCAAGATTGTTCCCTTCTATGCCGTCGACGACCAGGGCAAGCCGGTCTTCGACCTGCGCCAGGAGGAAATCGAGGTCAAGGTCGACGGCAAGGCAGTCTCCGTGGACACCTTCGACGCCTTTGACAGGTCCGGAACCGCTGCCCAGGCCGTGAGAGAGGCCACCTCCAACACCTCCGCCAAGACTCCGGCCCCGTTCGCCGCGGACGCCCTGAAGGCAGCCGGACCGAAGGGCGCCAAGGCCGGCCCCGCCCCGGCTCACCGACACGTGGTCTTCTTCTTCGACACGGCCTTTTCCACCGTCCACGGCTTCCAGGCCGGCCAGAACCTCGCCCAGGAGATGATGGATGAAGTCTCCGAGCACGACCTCCTCTACCTGCTGACCCACCACTTCAAGTCCGGCTTCAAGCAGCAGCTCGGGCCGCTGGCGGCCACCTCCGAGGGCAAGTCCAAGTTCCTCGCCGCCGTCAAGAAGATGAAGCCAGAGTCCGGCCACCTGAGCTCCGATGCCGACTTCGGCATGCCCATCGTCCTGCGCGATTACAAGGGCGGCAGCCGCAACGGCGTTCCCGCCGGCCAGACCTCCGCTCTCTACATGGCCGTGTCCGGCAGCTCCCACGCCCAGATCGCAGGCTCGGCGCTGACCCTGGCCCAATCCTTCGAGGACCTCGCGGCTCAGTTCGAGCGGATCAAGGAGCCCAAGCTGCTCGTCGTCCTCTCTCAGGGCATCAGCCAGAAGCTGTACTGGGAAGGCAGCGACGTCGCCCTGCAGTTCACCAGCGCGGCGTTCGCCCACATCAACAGCAAGCGTTTCCGGGGCCTCTTCCAACTCTACGAAGAGCCCCTGAAGAAGATGGCCGACTCCGGCACCATGAGCCTCTTCATCAACCCCGATGACAAGAGGTATGGAGTCTCGGGAGACAGCTCCATGCAGCACATGGCCCGGACCTCCGGCGGCCTCTACATGGGCGGCGTCGACGCGGACGAGCTCGCCAGGACGGTGGCCAGCTCCACCTCGGCCTACTACGAGGCCGGCTACTACCTCGCCGGACTGCCGGACACCTCCCGCGCCAAGGTGGAAGTCGTGGTCAAGCGTCCCGGAGTGAGGACCTGGTCGGCCGGCACGCTGAAGACCCGGGCCACCTATCGCGGCCTCAGCGAGGAGGCCAGGCGGCTCCTCATCGTCGACCTGATCGAGGGCGACGCCGATGCGCTGCGCGCCCGCAGCTCCGTGCGGCTCGACCTCAAGAACCTGCCCGGCAACGTGCTCGGCCGATCCAACGCGGGGAAGACCCTGCTCCGCTACGAGGCCGGCTGGCCCCAGGAGCTCGCCGGCCACAAGGTCGATCTCTACAACGTCGTGCTCGTGCCCACGCGCCAGCCCGGATCGCCCAACATCCTCAGCTTCGACCGCAAGGACACGCGGGTCGACAAGGCTGGAAACATCGAGGTCGAAGTGCCGGAGAAGTCCGCCTTCGTCTGGGGAATCGTGGCCGTCGAGCCGGACAGCGGCAGGACCTGGTACCGGCGCTTCCACCTCCAGGGCAGGCCTCCGAAGCCTTAGCGATTGCCTTACAATCGGAAGCACTGAACAGGAGGAGAGTGCCATGACGCCAAATGCCAATCCGATTCCCAATGCCGCAAAAGATCCGAGCGAC
>JANOCF010000908.1:0-4950 GCA_031412055.1 Holophagales bacterium
CCGATCCGCTTCTCGCCGAAGTCGATTCCCAACGACCGCATGGTCCGGTGCATTGTAATGGATCGGGACGTGGGGACGTTGGGGAGCCGCTCCCCAACGTGTACGGGAGACGCCACCGCCGGTGGCGGCGCCCGAACGCAAGGGGGAGACGTCTCCCAGCCGCGGGCAGCGCCCGTTCCCGTTGGGGAGACGTTCCCCATCGCTGCGCGGGCACGTGGCGCCGGCGCGGAGCGTCCGTCCTAGTTGGGGAACGGCTCCCCAACGTCACGAAGGGACGGCCGCGCCGGCTAAGTTGACTAACGCGACGCATACCACTAAAATCAGCTGCGATAAGGGGGCTGGCGACACGAGTACCACAATGCTCTTCTTCCCCTCATAAGGGCAGATAGTCAGCCTACTGTTTTTCTTCTCCCCTCAGTAGTAAAGCTTCGTCCCTGGCGCGAACAGGTCGTATTCGGATCGGATCTTGCTCTGTATCCGGCCGTAAGGAATCATGTCCCCCATTTCCCATTTACGCTGCAACGCCCAGCCGCTGGCTTTCTGCTGAAGTCGAAGTTGCCCGTCTCATCCGCAAAAAGGTTCTTTCTGACGGGTGTCGTGGTGGAGGTCATAATGTCTAGTACGTAGTACGGCAAACGTGCTTGGCGCTTCGAAGCGAGTTCGAATCGTTTCTGCCGGGTGGAGGGCTGCGGCATCCAAGTTGGAGCCCACGAGGCCACGGGGACGAGGATTCCCGGCCGCCTGTCCTGTGCTAGCATCGCCGCTCCGCCCTGAGGGCGCCTGCAGCTTCATCCAACAGGAGAGTCCATGGACGACGTTGTCATACTCGGTGCCGCCCGCACGCCCATCGGAGCCTTTCAGGGCGCGCTGGCCGGCTTCCCTGCCCATGCCTTGGGTGCCCGCGCCCTGTCCGCCGCCGTCGAACGGGCGGGCCTGAGCCCCGAGGACGTGCAGCAGGTCAATATGGGCTGTGTCCTGACCGCCGGCCAGGGCCAGGCTCCGGCCCGTCAGGCCGCCATCGCTGCGGGCATGCCGGTCTCCACCGGCGCGCTCACCCTGAACAAGGTCTGCGGCTCCGCGATGCGGGCCGTGATGATCGCCGCCAACGACCTGCGCTGCGGCGACTTCCAGGTCGTAGCGGCGGGCGGCATGGAGAGCATGAGCCAGGCTCCGTATCTCGCGATGGGCGTGCGCGACGGCCTGCGCCTCGGCCACGGCAAGCTCGTGGACTCGACCATCCACGACGGTCTGTGGGACCCGTACAACGACATCCACATGGGGAACTGCGCCGAGATCTGCGCCACCGAGTACAAGATCGGCCGCGAAGAGCAGGACGCCTTCTCCCTGGAGAGCTACCGCCGCGCCCGCGAGGCCGCCGAGAACGGCGCCACCCGCGACGAGATCGTGGCCGTGCCCGTACAACAGAAGAAGGGCGATCCCGTGATGGTGGACAAGGACGAGGAGCCCTACAAGGCCGACCTCGCCCGGATGACCACCCTGCGCCCCGCCTTCCAGAAGGACGGCACCGTCACCGCGGCCAACGCGAGCAAGATCAACGACGGCGCCGCCGCGCTGGTGCTGACCACCGCCGAACATGCCCGTAAGCTGGGGAAGAAGCCGGTCGCGCGAATCGTGGCGCACTCGTCGCTGGCCCAGAAGCCCGAGTGGTTCACCACCGCTCCCGTGGGCGCGGTCAAGTCCGTGCTGGAGCGGGCCGGCCTCAAGGCCGCCGACATCGATCTCTGGGAGATCAACGAGGCCTTCGCCGTCGTGGCGCTGGCCTTCATGCGCGACCTCGGGCTCCCGGCCGACCGGGTCAACGTCCGGGGCGGCGCCGTGGCTCTCGGACACCCTATCGGCTGCTCCGGGGCTCGCATCCTGGTCACCTTGCTGTCCGCCATGAAGGAGCGCGGGTCCCGCCTGGGCTGCGCCGCGATCTGTATCGGCGGCGGCGAGGCTACCGCGATGGTGGTGGAGCGCATAGACTAACGCTCGCCTCATGCTCGAACCACGACGCACGCTGACCCGCACCCTGCTGGCGCTCTGCCTGGCGCTCCCCTTGTCGGCCCAGGAGCCGGAGGCTCCGCCAACCCCGCCGATCACTCAGCAGCCGCCGGCCGCAGAGGCCGCCGCTCAGGAGCCCGTTCCCGTGGAGAGCCAGCCGCCGACCGCGGCAGCTCCGAGCGAGAAGCCGGTCGCGGGGAGCCCGGTGGCGATCACCGAGCCCGCTCCCAAGCCGGCCGAGGACCTCATCGAGTTCCAGCTCAAGTTTCCGGCGGACCAGGGCGGCGGCAGCGCCTCGGGCAGCGCCGCCGACCTCGAGTACGTGCGGGACAACTACGCGGTGCTCACCGGCAACGTCAAGATCAAGTACCAGGATGTCGACGTCCAGGCCGACCGGGCCGAGATCGACCTGCTCACCAAGATCGTCACGGCCACGGGCCACGTCATCGTCGACCAGGGGCCGCGTCGCATGGCGGGCGACACCATGGAGTACGACCTCGACACCAAGACCGGCACCCTGACCAACGCGACCGCCCACGTGGCGCCCGACTACTACTTCAGCGGCGCCCAACTGGCCAAGGTCGGCGAGAACACCTACACGGTCGACCGGGGCGTCTTCACCTCCTGCAGCCAGGAGGTGCCGGACTGGAGCTTCAACCTCAGCCACGCGACCGTCGAGGCCGACGGCTACGCCCGGGTGCGCAACGCCACCATGCGGGCCAAGAACCTGCCGGTGTTCTACACGCCGTACATCCTCTGGCCGGTCAAGAGCGACCGCACGTCGGGCCTGCTGATCCCGAACATCGGCTACTCCGACCGCCGCGGCGCCTCCGTCGGCCTGGCCTACTTCCAGGCCCTCGGCCGCAGCTACGACACGACCGTCCACCTCGACCTCTTCTCCGAGTCGTACCTGGGCATCGGCAACGACTTCCGCTATCGCCCCACGGAAGGGACGCGCGGCCAGCTTCTGGGCTATGCCGTCCGCGACCCCGAGGACGTCCTCGACCATCCGTGGCGCTGGAAGGTGGAGTGGAGCCACGAGACCACCGACCTGCCGGCCGGCATGCGCGGCGTGGTCAACTTCCAGGACTACTCGGACTTCAACTTCTTCCAGGACTTCGAGCGCGATTTCGACCGCAACACCCTGCGGTTCATCGACAGCCGCGCCTTCGTCACCGGCAACTGGGGCGCGCACCTGCTGAACTTCCTGATCCAGGACCGCGAGACCTTCATCGGCCAGACGATCGAGGACCCCACGGTTCAGCAGCGCAAGCTGCCCGAACTGGAGTACCGCCTGCGCTCCACGCGCATCGGCCGCCTGCCGCTGTACATGCAGTTCCAGGGCTCTGCGTCCTTCCTGGACCTCACCCGGCCCAACCAGTACTCGGGCCAGTACGGCCGGCTCGACGTCTTCCCGCAGATCACGCTGCCCATCCGGTCGGTGCCGTGGCTCAACCTGTCGGTGACCGGCGGCGAGCGGATGACCTATTACAGCGACAGCCTGGACAGGACCACCCGCGACTTCGGCGGCGAGGCCTTGACGCGGTTGATCCCGTACGCCAGCTCCCAGATCGTGGGCCCCTCGGTCTCGCGCATCTTCGACGGCGCCTTCGGCTTCAGCCGGATGAAGCACGTGATCGAGCCGCGCTGGACCTACACCTACCTGGGCGACGTGGACGACACCGGCGACATCCCCCTGTTCGACGAGGTGGACAACCTGCGCTCGACCAACCAGGGGCGGCTCGCGCTGTCCAACCGCCTGCTGGGCAAGACCGGGGCCGCGGGGACCGCGCGCGAGGTCTTCCTGTTCGAGATCGCGCAGCGCGTCAGCTTCGACAACACGCAGCCGCTGCAGACATCCCGGGACGGCCTGGTGCAGTCCACCGAGGGTCCGCTCGAAGCCCTGGTGCGGATCAACCCCACGGACAAGACCAGCGTCAAGTTCGAGGCCGACTACAGCACGCTGTTCAACGGCGTGCAGTCCACCCAGCTCTCCGGCGAGTTCGGCCTGGGCCGGGGGAACTTCCTCGGCCTGACCTGGTTCACCCGCTTCAATCCCGAGCTGCAGGAGACCCAGAGCAACCAGGTACGGTTCGGCGGCTCGGTGGGCCTGTTCAAGAACATCCGCGTCGAAGGGCAGATCAACTACGATGTCGAGCTGCAGCTCCTGCAGCAGCAGCGCTACATCGTGAACTTCACGCAGCAGTGCTACGGCCTGCGGCTGGAGATGCGCGACTTCCGGACCGGCGTCGGAACGCGGACCAACGACAAGGACTTCCGCTTCTCGCTGACCTTGAAAAACGTCGGCACCTTCCTGGACCTGACGAGCCGGACGTCCGCGACCGAGCCGTAAAGACTGCCGTTCCCCGGATGGGAGGAAAGATGAAGGGCTTGATCCTTTCAGGAGGCAAGGGCACGCGCCTGCGCCCCTTGACCTACACCTCGGCCAAACAGCTCGTGCCGGTCGCCAACAAGCCGGTGCTGTTCTACGCCATCGAGTCGATCGTCGAGGCCGGCATCGAGGAGATCGGCATCGTCGTAGGCGAGACCCGCGAGGAGATCAAGGCGGCGGTGGGCGACGGCTCCCGCTTCGGCGCCAGGGTCACCTACATCGAGCAGGACGCGCCGCGCGGCCTGGCGCACGCGGTCATGATCGCCCAGGACTTCATCGGCGACTCGTCGTTCGTCATGTACCTCGGGGACAACCTGATCGCGGGCGGCATCACCGGCCTGGTGGACGAGTTCCGCAATCTCCAGGCCACGACGGGCTGCAGCTCCGAGATCCTGCTCGCGGAGGTGCCCCATCCGGAGCAGTTCGGCGTCGCCGAGCTCACCGCCGAAGGCAAGGTCCACCGCCTGGTGGAGAAGCCCAAGGAGCCGAAGAGCAATCTCGCACTGGTCGGCGTCTACATGTTCGACCCGAGCATCTTCGAGTCGGTCCACCGG
>JANOCF010000909.1:0-2636 GCA_031412055.1 Holophagales bacterium
CTGCGCGAGAGCGCGGAGCTGTACCGGGCGCTGTTCGAGTCCATCGACGAGGGCTTCTGCGTCGTCAAGGTGCTGTTCGACGGGAACGACAGGCCCGTCGACTATCTCTTCCTTGAAGCCAATCCGTCCTTCGAGCGGCACACGGGCCTCGCCGGCGCGATCGGGAAGACCGCGCGCGAAGTCGTCCCGGATCTCGACGACTCCTGGTTCACGACCTACGGCCATGTCGCCCTGACCGGCGAAAGCGCGCGCTTCGAGAATCACGCCCCGGCGATGGACCGCTGGTTCGACGTGTACTGCTCGCGGGTGGGCCTGGCGGAGGAGCGCAAGGTCGCCATCGTCTTCAAGGACATCTCGAAGCGGAAGCGGGCGGAGGAGGCGCTGCGCAGGAACGAGGCCCTGCTGAGGGAGAGCGAGGCGCGCTTCCGCACCTTTGCCGACACCGCTCCGGCCAAGCTCTGGGTCACCGAGCCGGACGGCTCCTGCTCCTTCCTGTCGAGCGGCTGGTACGAGTTCACCGGCCAGCAGGAGGAGACCGGCCTGGGGTTCGGCTGGCTCGACGCCGTCCACCCGGACGACCGCGATAGATCGCGCGACATCTTCCTGTCCGCCAACCAGGAGCACCAGCCGTTCTCGATGGAGCACCGCCTCCGCAGGGCCGACGGCGAGTACCGCTGGGCGATCGACGCCGGCCGGCCGCGCTTCGGTCCTGGCGGCGAGTTCCTCGGCTACATCGGCTCGGTCATCGACGTCCACGAGCGCACTCAGGCGGAAGAGTCGCTGCGCATCAGCCGCGAGCGGCTCGACCTGGTGGTCAACTCCGGCCAGTTCGGCCTCTGGTATTGCGACCTGCCGTTCGACAAGCTCGACTGGAACGCCAAGGTGAAGGAGCACTTTGGCCTGCCCGCCGATCATGAGGTGACGATCGGCACCTTCTACGAGAGGCTGCACCCCGACGACCGGGAGCGGACCCGGCAGGCCATCGCGACGTCCATCGCCGACCGTACCGACTACGACATCGAGTATCGCACCGTGGGACTCGACGGCCGGGAGCGATGGATCCGGGCCATCGGCCGGTCCACCTACAAGGGCGGGACACCGGTGCGGTTCGACGGAATTACGCTGGACGTGACCGAGCGCCTCCGGCAGGAGGAAGCCCTCAAGGAGGCCGACCGCCGCAAGGACGAGTTCCTGGCGACGCTGGCGCACGAGCTGCGCAACCCGCTGGCTCCGCTGCGCAACGGCCTGCAGATCCTGCGGCTGGCGGCGAACGACCCGGAGAAGAGCGAACAGGCCCGGACCATGATGGAGCGCCAGCTCGCGCACATGGTGCGTCTTATCGACGACCTGCTCGACCTGAGCCGCATCAGCCGGGGCAAGGTCGAGCTACGCAAAGAGCGGGTCTCTTTGGCAGAGGTGGCGCGGCAGGCCGTGGAGAGCAGCCGGCCTCTCATCGAGGAGGCGGGGCACGAGCTGACGGTCGGTCTGCCGTTCGAGCCGGTCCTGGTGGACGCCGACGTGACCCGCCTGACCCAGGTGTTCGCCAACCTCCTCAACAACGCCGCCAAGTTTACCGGCCCGGGCGGGCACATCCGGCTGGCGGTCGAGCGGCAGGACGGGCAGGGCGTGGTGAGCGTGAGCGACGACGGAGTCGGCATCCCGGCCGGCCAGCTCCCCCGGGTGTTCGACATGTTCACGCAGGTCGACCGTTCACTGGAGCGCTCGCAAGGCGGGCTGGGCATCGGCCTGTCGCTGGTCCGTGGCCTGGTCGAGCTGCACGACGGGAGAGTCGAGGCGCGCAGCGAGGGTCACGGCCTGGGCAGCGAGTTCATCGTGTGGCTGCCCGCGGTGCCGTCCATCCCGGAGGGGACGATCACCGAGGAGTCTGGCTCGGTCCGGCCGGCAGTCCGGCGCCGTGTCCTGGTCGTGGACGACAACCGTGACGCGGCCACGAGCCTGGCGATGCTGCTGGAGATCCTCGGCAACGAGGCGCGCACGGCCTACGACGGCCTGGAGGCCCTGGAGGTGGCGGCGGAGTTTCGTCCGGACCTGATCCTGCTCGACATCGGGATGCCGAGGCTGAACGGCTACGACACCGCCCGCCGCATCCGCGAGCAGCCGTGGGGCAAGCATGTGGTGCTGACAGCCTTGACAGGCTGGGGCCAGGACGAGGACCGCCGGCGCTCGGCGGAAGCCGGTTTCGATTCGCACATGGTTAAGCCGATCGAGCCCGCCGCCCTGGAAGCCCTGCTGGCCGGGCTGCAGACGGCTACGGCCTGAGCCCTATTTCATCGGCACGGCACCGTTGGCGGCGATGACCTTCGCTCCCGCCGGACTTCGAATGAATTCCAGGAACTTGGCAACAGCGGGAGTGGTCGTTGCCTTCGTGACCAGGAACGAATCACGCGTCAAGGCGTAGCGCTGGTTCTTCACGTTCTCCGCGTGAGGGGCGATGCCGTTGAGCGACAGGGGCCTGACCTTCTCCTGGCTCTGTTCGACGACGGTCATCGTCGTCATTCCGATCGCACCCGGGGTGATGGCGAGCTCTTGCGCCATGTCTCCGGTTTTCGGCATCTCCCTGACGTGCCCCGCCATCTTCAGGTCTTTCAGGCAGCCGATCTTCTCCCTGACGACCT
>JANOCF010000910.1:0-3774 GCA_031412055.1 Holophagales bacterium
CTGGCTGGCCCTCCACACCGAGCGCTTCGGCCGCGAGCACCCATCCTGCCGCTGCCTGACCCTGGAGTGGTCCGTGTGGTCCGGCGTGGGCATGGGCGAGCGCCTGGGAACCCTGGAGAGCCTGATCCGCCGGGGCATCACGCCCATCCCGCCCGAGATCGGTATCGCCATGCTGCGGGAGTTGATCTCCCGGCCTACTCCGACCTCTCTGGTCGTGGCCGGCCGCTTCGGCGAGCCTGCCACCGTGGAAGTAGAGCGGCCCGAGCTGCCCCTCCTCCGGTTCCTGGAGAAGCCGCAGGTCTACTACCCCGGCATCGAGCTGGTGATCGACTCGAAGATCTCCTCCGACACCGACCCGCACCTGGCCGACCACGTGTTCCGGGGCGAGCCGCTGTTCGCGGCCGTCCTGGGCCTCGAGGCCCTCGCCCAGGCCGCCATGGCGCTGGTGGGGACGAACGTGCTGCCGGTCTTCGAGAACGTCGAGCTGCAGCGCCCGGTGGTCGTGCCGCCGGGCCGGTCCACCACCGTCCGCGTGGCCGCCCTGGTGCGGGAGCCGGGACGGGTGGAGCTGGCCCTGCGCGACGCCTCGACCGGCTTCGCCGCGGACCACTTCCGGGCCGTCTGCCGCTTCGATCAGCCTGGTGTCCCGGAAACAGCGAAAGCGGCCGACTCGACGCGAGCGCAGGGCAACGCCACACCGTTGCCGCTGCTGGCGATGGACCCGGCCGACCTCTACGGCGGCATCCTCTTCCATCGCGGCCGGTTCCAGCGCGTCCAGGGCTACCGCCGGCTGCGCGCCACCGAGTGTCTGGCCGAGATCTCCGCGGACGGTGTCGTGGCCTGGTTCGGCCGCTGGCTACCCTCCGAGCTCGTCCTCGGCGATCCCGGAGCCCGGGACGCGGCCATCCACGGCATCCAGGCCTGCATCCCGCACGCGACCCTGCTGCCCACCGGGGTGGACCGCATCCTCACCGGACGCCTGGACCCCTCCAAGCCGATGTTCCTGGACGCCCGGGAGCGCTCCCGCAACGGCGACGACTTCGTCTACGACCTGGAGATCCTGGACGCGGACGGCCACGTCCGAGAGCGCTGGGAGGGATTGCGCCTCCGCGCGGTGGCCCGCATGCCTCCGCCGGTCTCCTGGAGCGCTGCCCTGCTCGCCCCCTACGTCGAGCGCCGCCTGCAGGAGATCCTGCCGGGCTTGGGAGTCCGGGTCAGCCTGGAGAAGAACGGCCCGGCTGGCGGCAGCACTCCGCTTCAGTATCGGCCGGATGGGCGCCCGGAGGGGCAGATCTCCCGCTCCCATGCCGGCGACCTGGTACTGACCGTGGAAGCCGTGAACGGGCGGCTGGGCTGCGATCTGGAGCCGGTCGTGGAGCGCACCGAGGAGGTCTGGCGCGGCCTGCTGGGCGACCGCTTCGCCCTCGCCGAGCTGATCGCGCGCGAGCGGGGCGAGGGGCCGGACGGCGCCGCCACCCGCGTCTGGGCCGCGATCGAGAGCCTCAAGAAGGCCGGAGCCCCCCACGGCGCGCCCCTGACCCTGGAGGTCGGCCCGAACCCGGAAGGCACCTCGCCGGACGGCTGGCTCCTGCTGCGCTCGGGCGACCTGCGCATCGGGACCTACGTGGGACCGGTGCGGGAGCTGTCCGGCTCCGCCGCCCTGGCCGTCCTCCTGGATACCCTCGAGGAGGCGCATGCGGGCGTATGAGTACCGCCACAGGGTCTGCTTCGAGGAGACCAACCTGGTGGGCAATGTCTACTATGTGAACCATCTGCGCTGGCAGGGGCGATGCCGGGAGATGTTCCTCCGCGACCACGCGCCGGAGATCCTGGAGGACCTCAAGAACGGCCTCGCCCTGGCCACGGTCCGCTGCTCCTGCGACTACCTGATCGAGCTGGAAGCCTTCGACGAGATCCTGATCCGCATGCGCCTGGGCGAGGTGGTCCAGAACCGGATCACCCTGGTCTTCGAGTACTGGCGCGTCGCCGATGGCGCCGATGGCCGCGAGGAGCTGATCGCCCGCGGTGAGCAGCAGGTGGCCTGCATGCGCCGCCAGGGGAACGAGACGGTGCCCACGCCGATTCCGGTCCCCCTGAAGGAAGCCCTGCGGCCCTATGCCGCGCAGTGAGCCTTCACCCCCGGCCAGGGGGGTGAGGATCCTGGCCCGCCTCGCCCTTCGTCGCCCCTTCCTCGTGCTCGCGCTCCTGGCCCTGGGCACGGCCGTGGCCTCCCTAGGGCTCTTCCGCCTGGAGCTGCGCACCGACGGCGCCGCGATCTACCCGCGGGACAACCCCGTGATCGAGCAGAGTCTCGCGGACCGCAAAGCCTACGAGGAGCCGGAGCAGGTCATCCTGCTGGTCACCTCGCGTTCCGCGCCTCCCGGAGGACCGTCCCTGGAGTCACCCCGGGGATTCTTTCTCCTCGCCCGCTTCCAGGCGGAGCTCCAGCGCCTGCCCGGCGTCCCACCGCTGGGCGTGCGCTCCCTGGCCAGCATGCTCGAGCCCCCGGAGGAGGGCCGCCTCAGCATCCGCAACTTCCTCGACGGCATCCCGGACGAGGACGATCCGGAGGGCTTCGCCGAGCTGGTGCGGCGCATCCGGGACGTCCCCCTGGCCAACGGCGTCTTCCTGTCGCCGGACGGCCGGACCGCGGCTCTTTACGTCTCGGTGGCCGAAGGCGCGGACCGCCGCGACCTGATCGCCGACGTCGAGCGCTGGGCCGCGGTTCAGGCCTCCCGTCCCGTCGTGCCCTTCAACCTGCGGATCACTGGTCCGGTAGCCGCCGAGGCCGTGCTGGGCGAGGTGGTGCTGCGCGACCTCGCCCAGCTTGTACCGCTCATGGTGGCCGCCGTGGCCCTGCTCCTGTGGCTCTCCCTGCGCACCCCGGGAGGCGTCCTCGTCCCGCTCGCCCAGGTGCTCGCCACGCTCATCTGGACCCTCGGCCTGATGGGCTGGGCCGGCGTGCCGGTCACCCTGGTCACCACCATCCTGCCGGTGCTCCTGATGGCCATGTCCATCACCGACGAGATCCACCTGCTGGAGCGGCTTCAGCACCGCCTCTCGGAGATCCCAGGGGGACCGTCCCGCGAGCGTCTGCGCCGGGCGACAGAGGCTTCCTACGCGGACCTGGTCCGGCCCCTGGTCCTCACCTCGCTGACCACCATGGCCGGGTTCTTCTCCTTTCTCGGCGCCACCATGGAGCCGCTGCGCCACCTCGGGCTCTTCTGCGGCCTCGGCCTGCTGCTGGCCATGATTTTCACCTTCTCCATGGTGCCGGCCCTGATGATGGTGCTCCCTCCCGCGTGGGTCGAGCGACGCAGGAAGAGCTCAGAAGGGACCCGCGGCCTGGCCTTGGAGGAGCTCCTGGCGCGGCGCTCCCGCGCCTTTGCGCTCGGCGGCGCGCTCCTCCTGGCGCTGGCCGTTCCCGGGATCTTCCTCCTCCGCGTGCAGGACTCCTGGGTGGACAACTTCGACCCTGATTCCGGCCTGGTGACCGCCGAGAAAGACTTCAACCGGTCCTTCTGGGGGAGCTACCGCTTCGACATCGTCCTCGAAGGGGATCGCAAGCTCTTCTGGTCCCCGCGGGGAGCCGCGCTCCTGGAGAGGGTCGACAGCATGGCGCGGGAGGCGCCCCACGTCGGCGGCGTGATCTCGCCGCTCCAGTTCTTCGAGGCCGGGGCCGTGGCCTATGCCGATCCGCTCCCGATCTCCCGTCTGCCCGCGGACGAAATCGAGCGCATCGGCGCCCTGATCGAGATCGTCGCCCTGCGTGTC
>JANOCF010000911.1:0-1734 GCA_031412055.1 Holophagales bacterium
CGAACCGCAGCTCGACGGCGGGAGCCCGGCCGTCCCAGGCCACGAGCACCGGCTCGACCACGTTCTCCTTCAGCTCCCGGCGTCTCTCCGCCAGCGCCTCGGGCACCTCCTCCAGGCTGTCCACGGGCGCTCCGAGAGCGCGCAGGACCGCGAGCAGGGACTCCTCGCTCGCCTCGACGTGACGGCCCGCGGCATCCCAATAGGAGGTCTGGACTCCATACAGGCCGGCCAGCTCCTGAAGTTCAGCCATCACATCCGCCATCAAGCCCCCTTGCCCAGGATCTGGCGGATCCCCTGCAGCGGGATCCGAACCCAGCCGGGCCGGTTGTTCAGCTCGTAGGACAATTCATATACCGCCTTCTCGAGCAGGAACACGTCGATCAGCATACCCAGCTCTGCCCTGGAGGATGGCACGAACGACGCGCCCGCGGCGCGGTCCAGGTACGCCCGCAGAAACGCCGCCGAGGTCCAGCGCTCCCAGTCGAGGGCCCAGGTCTCCAGGGCCGCCATCGAGCTTGCGGGCACGAGGCCGGCCTCGGCCTCCTCGTGAAGCTTGGCGTGAGCCGCGTACTGGAACGAGCGCACCATGCCGGCCACGTCGCGGAACGGGGAGCGCTTGAGCCGCCGCTCCGACAGCGCCCGCGCCGGCTCTCCCTCGAAGTCGAGGATGACGAAGTCCTTGCCGGTGTAGAGCACCTGCCCCAGATGATAGTCCCCATGCGTCCGGATGCGCGTCGCCGAGAGCTTGCCTGCGATCAGAGAGCCGAATCTCTCGAGGATCCGGTCCTGTGCCGCGAGCACCTCCTCGGCCTCGGCCCGCGCCGACTCCGGCAGGCTGCCCAGGCGCTGGCGCAGGAGTTGGAAGGTTCGTCCGGTGAGCGAGCGCATGGACTGGTAGAGCGAGCGCTGGTACAGGAGGGAGAACGGCTCGGGCGCGAAGTCCGGCTCCTGCGGCCGGGAGGCCAGCGCGATGTGCAGCTCGGCGGTTCGTTCCCCTAGGAGCTGCGCCGACTGGAGATAGATCCCGATCCGCTCCCGGGCGTCCTCGGGCGTCTCCCTCCCGGCCAGCTCGAGGAGCGGCTCCTGCGGTACCGAAGCGACAGGGCGATCTCCCAGCTCGGCCGACGTCATCACCCGCTCGAAGTAGCGGCCGAGGATGTCCAGCGTGTAGGTCCACGCGTCCCCCTCGTTGGCGACGTAGCCGTGGAGGATGCCCAGCGTGAGCGCCTCGCGGCCGTCCCTGACCTCCAGCCAGCCCGCAACCTTCGGAGCGTGCTCGAAGGTGGTGCGCTCGGAGAGGAAGCGCCCGATCTCCAGGTCGGGGTTGATGCCGGGCTCCAGGCGGCGGAAGAGCTTGAGCACGAAGCGGTCGCCGAACCTCACCGACGTGTTGCTCTGCTCGCCCTTGAGGATCGACGGCTCGGGCGCGGGTCCCTCCCCGGCCTCCCCGAGAATCTCGCGGAAGACTCCGGCCGTGGACGCCACCAGCTCGCGGGCTTCCCCTTTAAAACGGCGGCGCCGGGCCATGGCTTCGAGGAGCCCGCGGGCGAAGCCGGTATCCCAGAGCGCGTCGTAGAGGACTCCCCGTCCCTCCGGGTCGTCCGACTCCAGAAGCGCCACGACCGCCGGCTTCCAGTCGCGCAGCACCTGCTCCGCCCGCTCCTCGCGGGCAAAGGCCAGGGGCAGGGCATAGGTCTCCGGCTCGCCGTTCGCGTACTCGACCGAGACCAGGGC
>JANOCF010000912.1:0-11258 GCA_031412055.1 Holophagales bacterium
GCGAGGAAGACGAGGTAGGGGAGGAGCCAGGCGCGCTTTGTCATGGCTGTTCCTCTTTGACGGTGCCGCGTGGGCCCTCACCCCCGTCCCCTCTCCCGTGTCTCCCAAGTCCCCCACCCCGGGCGAGGGGCGCCCCCACACTCCCGAAAGCAAGTCTCCCCCTCTCCCGGGGAGGGTGTGTTCGGGAGGAGCGGGAGAGGGGGCCGGGGGGTGAGGGCTTCACTGCCGCGCCTCCCATCGCCGGTGCATCCACAGCCACTGCTCGGGATGGCTGCGGATGTCCTGCTCGGCAACCTCCAGATACCGGCGGGTCAGCTCCGTCACGACCTCGTCTCCTTCCGCGCTGGCCGGCGGGAAGATCGGCGGGTGCGCGATGAAGCGGTACTTCCCCTTTGGCTCTGGAAACAGGGCGACCGGAAGGACCGGCGCCCCTGTGCGCAGGGAGATCCGGGCCAGCACCGGGGTGGTCAGCGCCGGCCGGCCAAAGAAGGGGACTTCGATTCCCTCCTTCGCCTGCACCCGCTGGTCGATCAGGATGCCCACGATCGCCCCCTGCCGCAACGCTTCCATCATCCTCCTCGCCGCACCCCGCTTGGGGATCACCGTGTTGCCGAAGCGCTCCCGCAGGAACCGCAGCTCCCCGTTCAGGTAGGGGTTGTCCGGGGGGCGCATGACGATGTTCATCCTCCCGCGGTAGAGGCCGATCAGCGGCGGCACCATCTCCCAGAAGCCGAGGTGGGGCGAGAGGACGAAGAAGCCCTTGCCCGGACGGTCCGCCGCCTCCACGTTCTCCCAGCCTTCCAGCGTGAACCGCTCGCAGATCTCCTGGTCGTCGAAGCGGGTCGAGGAGATCGCGTCGCAGAGCGCCGCCCCGAAGTGGCGGAAGCAGTCCCGGACCAGGCGCCGGCGCTCCTCCGGGCCGATCTCCGGCATCGCCAGCTCCAGGTTGCGCAGGGCCACCTCGCGGTGGCGCTTGTCCAGAGCGTGCCCGAGGCTGCCGACCGCCCTTCCGAAGCCCCGCGCCGTCTCGTGCGGAAGCGCGCGCAGGAATCCCTTGAGGGCCAGGTAGAGCCCGTACTCGATCCGATGCCTGACTGGACGGTCTTTCACGGGGCGGGAGTTTACCCTGTGCGCGTCTTCTCCACCGCTCCGTCCAGCCACTCCCACAATCCCGGCTCGGGCTCGGCGCGGACCGGCACCTCGGCCAAGGGGAGATCCAGCCGGCCGCTGAGCTTCACCGCGTCCTTGGCCGTCGTGAGGACGGCGGTGGCGCCGTTCGACCGGAAGGCTGCCGCGATCTTCTCCAGGGTCGGCGTCGGGTAGGGGTGGTGGTCGGGGAAGCGCAGCTCGCCCGCGATCTCGTAGCCCAGCTCCCGAACCGTCTCCGCGAATCGCTCCGGCCGGGCGATGGCCGTGACCAGGAAGACCCTCGCTCCGGGAGCGAGGCCGTCGGGCCGCCCCGGCCGGACGTAGCTCGCGAACCCCGGTCCGGTGAACCCGTAGGGACGCAGGGCCTCGGCCAGCTCTCGGCCGTCCTCGGGGGATCCGGCCCCGGTCATCACCACGGCATGGGCGCGGGCGATCGAGGCGAGCGGCTCGCGCAGGCGTCCGAACGGGAGGAGCCGTCCACCGCCGAAGGGATCCGAGGCCGGGAAGGCCACGATGTCGAGGTCCCGGTGCAGGGCCAGGTGGGAGAAGCCGTCGTCCAGGAGGAAGAGGTCGGGCGGACGGGGGAGATCCCGGATCGCGGCCAGTCCGGCCTCGTAGCGCACGGGGCCGACCACCACCGCGACTCCGGGAAGCTCCCCGGCCAGGAGCACGGGCTCGTCTCCTGCCTGGAGCGGTCCCAGGAGCGGACCCTCCCCGGCGCTGACGATCCGCACTCCCTTGCCCTGGCTGGCGTAGCCCCGGGAGAGGATGCAGACGGCGAGCCCCTGGTCCCGAAGATGGGCGGCCACCGCGGAGACGAGAGGAGTCTTGCCGGTCCCGCCCCAGTGGAGGTTGCCGATGCTGATCACCGGCTTTGGCAGGCGCCTGGCCCGGGATTGATACCAGCGGTAACGGAGGCGGTGGGCTCCTCCGTAGAAGAGCTGCCAGGGGGAGACGGGTGGCGTGGGGGACCTCACCCCCTGTCCCCCTCTCCCATCTCCCGCCCACCCTTCCCCGGGAGAGGGGGGACGTAGCTGGGATAGCGTTGCCAGGAAAGACCCCCTCCCCTGCCCTCCCCCGCTTTGCGGGAGAGGGAGCCCCCGCCCGGGAGGAGAAGGCCCGAGACGGGGAGGAGAAAGCCCGATATGGGGACGAGTTTTCCCGAAGGTTGAGACGCTGCACCCGCTGGTGAACACGCTACACCGGCCGGTTTGGAGGCTACACCCGCCGGTTGGGATGCTGCACCGCCGGGTGTAGGCCCTGCACCCGCCGGTTGGCGAGCCGCACCGCCGGGTGTGGACTCTGCACCCGCGGGTTGGGTGTCCCGCCCCGCGGGTCGACACCCCGCACCGTCGGGTTTTGCGTCGCAACCTGCGGGTAAATCGGGCAAAACGCCCGCATGCGGTCCCCCTCTCCCGCCGGGAGAGGGGGACAGGGGGTGAGGCCTCACGCCCCGAACCTCCCAAGAACCACAGGTCTCAGCATCTCCAGAGTCCGCTCCAGCGCTCCCAGGTTCTCTTCGAGAAGCGCAAGCGCCCGTTCTCCCTGCTCGCGGGCCGCCTCGGGATCGTCGATCCACTCCCCCCAGACGCTGGCCAGCTCGTCGGCATCGGCCACCCGCCGCCATGCCTTTGACTTGTCGAATCGCTCCGCCATGTCGCGGAAGTTGTGCATCGAGGGACCGACGGCCACCGGCACTCCGAAGCGGGCGGGCTCCAGGGGATTGTGGCCTCCCGTGGGTACCAGGGTGCCGCCGATGAAGGCTCCGGCCGCGATCCGGTACAGGCCGGCGAGCTCGCCTAGGCTGTCGAGGAGGACCACGTCCGGCTTCCCGGGTGTCCCGCCGTCCTGGGGAATCCTGCTCCGCCGCACGGCGTTGACCTTTCGGGTACGCAGGAGGGCGTCGGCCTCGTCCCAGCGCTCCGGATGCCGCGGAGCGAGGACCAGCAGGGCGCGCCCGCCGAGCCGTCCGAAGGCCTCCAGGACCTGCTCTTCCTCGCCCTTCATGGTGGAGCCGGCGAGCAGGATGGGCCGGCTGCCGGCCAGGGCGCGAAGGCTCTCCTCCAGTTCCGGCTTGAACACCGGCTCCGGCGATTCGTACTTGAGGTTGCCCGTGACCGCGATGCGCTGCGCGGGCACCCCGAGGGCAGCGAGCCGGTCGCGGTCCTCCGGAGTTTGGACGCCGAAGCGGTCGACGCCGGAGAAGAGGGCGCCCAGGAGACCTTTTAGATGCCTCATCCTCCGGAAGCTCCGGTCCCCGACCCGGCCGTTGACCACGGCAACGGGAAGACCGCGGCGCCGGGCCTCGGACAGGACCAGCGGCCAGTAGTCCCCCTCGATCAGGATCAGGGCGCGCGGCTGGAAGCGGTCGAAGAAGCGGCGGACGGCGAAACCCAGGTCGAAGGGCAGGTAAGCGATTTCGGCGGGATTCGCCCGGCCCTTGAAGAGCGACCGGGCCCGCTCCTGGCCGGTGGGCGTCACCGTCGTGATGAGGAGCGGAATCCCGGCTGGGAGACCTTGGGCCAGCGTGGCGGCGACGACGACCTCGCCCACGGAAACGGCATGAATCCAGAGAAAGCCGCCAGCCTGCGTGCTCGGAGCGTCGAGCCGACCGGGTCTCCCGAGCCTTCCGGCGAGAGTCGGGAGATAATGACTCCCCCTCCGGACCAGGAGGACGGGTCCGGCCACGATCAGGGCGGCTCCGGCCGCAAACTGGTACAGTCCCCGGAGGACAGCGCGCATTCCGGAGGCAGTATAATCGGGCGCAAACCCATAGACGCTTCCCGGACGCGGTCCGTATACCCGGTTGATATGCTCGAACTCGTCTACACCCGCCGCACCAATCCCGCCCCCTGGGCGGACGTGTCGGACCGCGACGTACTTCTGGCGGTCCGCGACGGCGACGAGAGCGCGTTCAACGAGCTGATCAACCGCAAGACACGGCCGCTGATCCAGCTCGTCCAGCGCATCGTCGGCGAGCTGGAAGAGGCCCGCGACGTGGTCCAGGTGACTTTCTTCAAGGTATGGGAGAACCGGCACAAGTTCGACTCGAAGTGGAGCCCCAACACCTGGATCTACCGCATCGCGAGCAACCTGGCCATCGACCACCTGCGGTCCCGCCGCAGCCG
This sequence comes from Holophagales bacterium, assembly GCA_031412055.1. Taxonomy (GTDB): domain Bacteria; phylum Acidobacteriota; class Thermoanaerobaculia; order Multivoradales; family UBA5704; genus DATMER01. The sequence continues at coordinate 4,278 of JANOCF010000912.1, forward strand.
GGAGAGGAGCGACGAGCCCGTCCGCCAGCACCTGCGCCAGGTGACCGGGGGACATGCCGAGAACGATCTGAGCCGCATGCAGCAGAACGAGATCTCCGGCATCTTCCGCGACCTTTCGGCCGGCCTCTCCGAGAAGCAGCGGATGGTCTTCCTGCTCAAGGAGGTCGAGGGGCTCTCCTCCGCCGAAGTGGCGGAGATCCTGAGCTGCCGCGAGTCCACCGTCCGCAACCACCTGTTCAACGCACGGCGGTACCTGCGCCGCGAGCTGCTGCGGCGCTACCCCGAGTACGCGGCGGGCTTCCTTCTCTCCGAGACGCCCGATAAGCCCGAGGAGGTCTCCCAGTGAGCTGCCCGAACTGGACCTCCCTGGCCGCGCACCGCCTGAGCGGCGACTCCGAGCCCGAGGGCTGGAGCGAGGCCCTGGCCCACTTCGACGGCTGCCAGCTCTGCCGCAAGCAGGCGCTCAAGGCCGACCCGACCCTGGTCTTCCGCCGCCTGCCCCCCGTCTCCTCGGCCGCCATGACCGAGGCGCAGGAGCAGGCCGAGGTGGAATCCGTGCGCCAGGCCGTTGCCGCCATGCGCGCCGCCAGCCGGCTCGACTCGCGGGAAGGCCGCGGAAGCACCTCTTCTGGTTGGAAGCGCTGGGCAGCGGCCGCCGCGCTGGCCGTGGCCGCGCTGGCCATGCCCTCGCACGATTCGCGGGAGGCCCGTCAGGACGGTGGTGCGGCCCCGATCTTCAGCGAGGGGCGAAGGACCGCGCTGTCCACCGAGCTCGTTTCGGATGCGCCCGCGAACCAGCAGGTCGACCTGGGCTGGTCGTCGGTGGTCGAAGGGGTCATGAGCTCGCCCAAGACCCGGGTCTATGAGATGAGCGGGGAGATGCCGGTCGTCATGGTGGTGAATGAGGATATCGACCTCTAAGCCCACCGGCCCGACTGACCGGCTGTTCCATCCTTCCGCGAGCTTCCGAGAGATACCAGGGTTGCCGATGCTGCGCGTTCGACGGATTGTCCTGAGCATTCTCTGCGCCGCCTGGCTGGCCGCTTCGCTGGCTACGCCCGGGCTCGTCGCGCAGCAGCAGGTGCCCCGCGTCGGCACCGAGCTGGTGCTGCACGCCTACACGCTTCAGCACCGACGGGCGAGCGACGCGATCTCGCTGGTCTTCCCCCTGCTGTCGCAGAAAGGGACCGTCGAGCTGCAGCCGGCCACGAACACGCTGGTGATCCGCGACTCCCAGGCGGCGCTCAGCCGGATCATCCCGGTCCTGCGCAACTACGACCACCCGTCGCGGCCTCTGGACCTGGAGATCTACATCGTCCGGGCCTTCAAGTCGCCGGTCTCCGGCGGGCCGCCGGGCGTGCACTCGGACCTGCCGGACCCGATCACCCGGCGGCTGCGCGCCATGCTGCCGTACGACGTCTACGAGGTGCGGGCGCAGGCCCGGCTCGGCTCGCGGGAAGGCCAGGCGGTCACTTATGCGTTGGGAGGAGAGTACGAGGTGAGCTTCCGCCTCGGCACCCTGCTGGAAGGGCAGCGCATCCGGCTGTCGGACTTTCGCATCCTTCGTCGCACGCAGGAGCGCCGGGTGGGCTCGCCGCTGATCCACTCGAACCTGGTCCTGGCGCTGGAGCAGACCACGATATTCGCTCTCACCAAGAACGAAGAGAGCCGGGAGGCGCTGGTCGTCGTCATGACCGTGCGCCACTCCCAGCGCAAGACCCAGCGCACGCAGCGCTGACGATTGAAGACTGAACACGAAAGAGGAGACGGAGAGAGACAATGCAGTTCGTCTGCCGCATCGGAACCCCGGACGGCCGGGTCATGGAAGACATTTTCAACGCCTCCGACGAGTCGGCGCTGCGCACCGACCTCGGCAAGCGTGGATACCACGTCTTTGAGATCCGCCGCCGCGGCGTGTCCAACCGGGTGGCGGCCCCGACCCTCCGTTTCCGCGGCCGCAAGCGGATCGGCGCGCAGGAGTTCGTGATCTTCAACCAGGAGCTGGCGGCCCTGCTCAAGGCGGGCCTGCCGCTGCTCCAGGCCATGGACCTCATGCTGGAGCGGATGGGCGACGCGCACTTCAAGGGGGTGCTCACCGACATCCGCGACCGGATCAAGAACGGCGAGGATCTCTCCGAGGCGTTCGCCGCCCACGGCGACACGTTCCCCCGGCTCTACCCGGCCAGCCTCAAGGCCGGCGAGCGCAGCGGCGAGCTGGAGCAGGTCATCCGCCGTTTCATCCGCTACATGAAGCTGGTGCTCGACGCCCGGCGGCGGGTGGTCTCGGCCCTGGTCTACCCGGCGGTCCTGGTGATCCTGTCGGTCACGATGATCACCATCATGGCGATCTACGTGGTGCCCAAGTTCATGGGCTTCTTCACGGAGCTGGACGCCGAGCTGCCGATGATCACCCAGATCGTGCTCGCGGTGTCGCTGTTCGCGAGCAACAACTGGCCGCTGCTGCTCCTGGCGGTGGTGGGCGGCACCGTCTTCCTGCGCACCTGGGGCCGCACCGACGTCGGCCGGGTCGTGCTCGACCGCATCAAGCTGCAGCTGCCGTTCATCGGGCCGGTGCTCCATCGCTTCGCGCTGGCGGAGTTCTGCCGCTCCCTCGGCACCCTGCTCGCGGGCGGCATCCCGCTGGTGCCGGCCTTCGAGATCGCGGTCACGTCGGTGGGCAACACCCACGTCCGCAGCCGCCTGGAGCCCCGCATCCAGATGGTGCGCGAAGGCAAGCCGTTCCACGAGGCGCTCGAGCGCAGCGAGGTGTTCACGGACATGTCGATCGACATGGTCAAGGTGGGCGAGGCAACCGGCTCCCTTGACGATATGCTGAGCAACGTTTCGGACTTTCTCGACGAGCAGATCGAGACGCGCATGCAGCGTCTCCTGTCGCTGGTGGAACCGATGATGCTGGTGTTCATGGGCATCATCATCGCGATCCTCCTGGTCGCCATCTACCTGCCGATGTTCAGCATGCTCGGCAAGTCCAACTTCTAGTCCCTGAAGAGAGAGGTTTCGAGGAGCGTTCCATGGCAGTGATGAATGGCAAGATGACGACCTCCATGCCGGAGCCCGAGACCGTCGAGCAGGCACGGGAGCGCCTGGCACGGGAGCGGCGCACCGCGGAGACGTTCGCCGAGCGCTACGGGCTGGAGTTCGTCGACATGACGCGCTTCCGCATCGACAACGACCTGTTCCGGCGCATCCCGTTCGACCTGATGCTGCGCTACAACTTCATTCCCGAGGCGCAGAACGACCACAGCCTGTCGGTGGTGATGGCCGACCCGTCCAACGTGACCAAGATCGACGAGCTCGAGATGCTGCTCGGGCAGCGGGTCGACGTCAAGGTCGCGGTGCGCTCGGCGATCGACGAGATCCTGCAGAAGTCCGAGAGCGCCCAGCGCGTGCTCGACGAGGCCAGCGAGGACTTCCGCATCCAGCTTGTCCAGGAGGACGAAGACGGCGAGGAGGTCCTGTCCATCGACCGGATCACCTCCGACACCAGCCCGATCATCAAGCTGGTCGACTCGACGATGTTCAACGCCATCCAGCGCCGGGCGAGCGACATCCACATCGAGACGCGGGACACGGAAGTCATCATCAAGTACCGCATCGACGGCGTGCTCTACCAGGCGATGGAGCCGATCGACAAGCGGCACCACCAGACGATCATCAGCCGCATCAAGGTCATGTCGGAGCTCGACATCGCCGAGAAGCGCATCCCCCAGGACGGCCGCTTCAAGCTGCGCCTGAAAGGAAGGACGATCGACTTCCGCGTCTCGATCATGCCCTCGGTCCACGGCGAGGACTGCGTCATCCGAATCCTCGACAAGGAGTCGATGAACAAGGAGTTCAAGAACCTGCGCCTGGACATCCTCGGCTTCGACGAGGAGACGATGCGCAAGGTGCGCAAGTTCATCCGCGAGCCGTACGGCATGGTGCTGGTGACCGGCCCGACCGGCTCGGGCAAGACGACCACGCTCTACGCCTGCCTGTCCGAGATCCAGACGTCCGAGGACAAGATCATCACGATCGAGGACCCGGTCGAGTATCAGCTCCGCGGTATTACCCAGATCCCGGTCAACGAGAAGAAGGGGCTGACCTTCGCCCGAGGTCTGCGCTCGATTCTGCGCCACGATCCGGATAAGGTGATGGTGGGCGAGATCCGCGACGAGGAGACGGCGCAGATCGCCATCCAGTCGGCGCTCACCGGCCACCTCGTGTTCACCACGGTGCACGCCAACAACGTCGTCGACGTGCTGGGGCGCTTCCTCAACATGAAGGTCGACCTGTATAACTTCGTCTCGGCGCTCAACTGCGTGCTGGCGCAGCGCCTCGTGCGCAAGGTCTGCCCGCACTGCAGGACCGAGGCCAAGCTCAGCCGTCAGATCCTGGACGACAGCGGGCTCGACCCGGCCGTGTACTCGGACTTCACCTTCTATGAGGGGACGGGCTGCATCGAGTGCAACGGCACCGGGTTCCACGGGCGCGTGGCCGTGTCCGAGCTGCTGGACCTCTCGGACCACATCCGGGAGCTGATCCTGGACCGCCGGCCGGCCTCCGAGATCAAGAGGGCCGCCAAAGAAGAGGGGATGACCTTCCTGCGCGAGTCCGCGCTGGAGATGGTCTTTCGGGGAGTGACCACGCTGCGTGAGATCAACAAAGTTACCTTCGTGGATTGAGCGCGTCCTAGGCTATGCCTCGGTGCCGGCGCCGCCGCATGTCTTTTCGATCGACGCCCGGCAGCTGCGCTACGGCCAGTTTCTGCGCGACCGGCAGGGCTTCCGCATGCGCAACTGGCGCCAGGCCGCGCTGCCGTCCGACTCGTTCCATGCCGGCCTGCTCGGCGGACCGCTGCGCGACCCGGCCGCCTTCCAGGGCCTGTTGGGCGGGCTGGTCAAGGGCATCCCCGGCCTCAAGGAGGCCTCGCTGGTGGTCCCCGACCACTGGCTGCGGGTGACGTTCTCGGAGATCACCGACGTGCCCCGCCAGACCGAGGCGCGGGAGGAGGTGCTGCGCTGGAAGCTGCGGCGCCTGGTCCCCTTCCGGGTGGAGGAGCTGCGCGTCAGCGCGGCGGAGGTGGCTCCGCTGCCGGTGCAGGAGGAGCCCCGCCGGCTGCTCCTGGGCTTCGGCGTCGAGCAGCTCCTGGGCCAGATTGAGGACGCCTTCGCCGCGAACGGAGTGCGTATCGGCCGGATCACCAACTCCAGCCTGGCGCTGCTCTCGGCCGTGGAGCTGCCCGCGGCGGCCACGCCGAACAGCTTCTCGAGTTTCGCGGCGTTGGTGCAGGTCGAGCAGGAGGGCTACACGCTGATCTTTGCGCGCGATAGCGGCGAGCCGGTGCTCCACCGCTTCAAGCCCTTCACCGGCGGGCCCGGCGGGATGCCCGACAGCGCGCAGGCCGGGTTCGTCACCCGCGATCTCAAGCTCACCCGCAACTTCCTGGACGAGCACTTCCCGGGCTCCGTGCTCGGCCAGGTGCTGCTGCTGGCGTCGCCCGAGGCCGAGCCGCAGTGGATCGACCGCCTCCAGGAAGGGCTCGGCGAGCGGGTCTCGCCGGTCGACGGGCGCCACCTGCCGTCGCTGCGCAGCGAGGACCCGGTGGCTCCGCCCTGGCGCGAGCTGGCCCCCATGCTCGGCGCGGTCCGCCAGGAGGTCGCATGAGTCATCTCAACCTGTCCCGGCGGGCGTTCGTCAACACCCGCCCGGTGACCCGCGTGGCCCTGCTCCTGTGGATCGTGGGCGGCCTGCTGCTGCTGGGCAACGTCACGCTGTTCTACGGCTACCTTTCGGGGTCGAGGGAAGCGCGCACGGAGCTGGCCGGCAAGCGGGAGGAGATCGAGCAGGAGCAGAAGAAGGTCGGCGAGCTCCAGGCGCGGCTCGCCGGGCTCAACCTGGAGCAGCAGAACGAGCAGGTCGAGTACCTCAACCGCAAGATCGCGGAGCGCGCCTTTTCCTGGAGCCTGCTCTTCGACCGCCTGGCCGAGGTGATGCCGAACGACGTGCGGCTGATCCAGCTCCAGCCGGCCTCCATCGGAGGCGGCGACGACCGGCCGGGCTCACGGTCCGCGGCTTCTGGGGGCGCCGTTCGCGGCCGCCGGCCGGTGGGGACCAGCGACCGGGTTCCGCTGACGCTGCAGGTGGAGGCGAAGAGCGATGTGGCGGTCGACCGGCTCGTGGACAACTTGTTCGCTCACAATGCGTTCGACGAGCCGGACTACACCCGGGAGACGCGCGAAGAGGAAGAGAGCGACAACAGCGTGGTGCGGTTCGACCTCACGGTGATCTACATCCCCGGGGGCGAGGCGCGGACCGGGACGGGCCAGGAGCCGGCGATGGAGGTGGTGGAGGAGGAGACCCCTCCCGCCACGCCCGCCGGCGAGCCGGCCGCAGAGAACGAGCCGGGGAACGAATGAAGGATCAATCGGAAATCTGGCGTCAACGCCTGTGGATCTGGCTGCCGGCGCTGCTGTTCTTCCTGGCCAACGCGACGGCGTTCACCATCTACCGGCTCGGCTACTCCGGGCAGGTGCAATCGCTCGAGGCCACCCTCGAGGAGGTGGACAAGGAGCTCGCGCCGGAGACGCGGACGAGCAGGGTCCTGGAGCAGCGGCTCCAGAAGGCCAAGGCCACCGAGGTGGCGGTCCGGAAGCTCTATGATGACGTGTTCGCGACCCGTAGCGAGCGGCTGACCAAGGTTACGGCCGAGGTCCGGAGCCTGGCCCGCAAGGCGGGGCTCAACCCACGCACGATCGCCTACCCGCAGAGAGAGATCGAGGACTACGGGCTGATCAAGCGGTCGTTCGTGTTCCCCGTCGAGGGCACCTATGTGGAGCTGCGGCAGTTCCTCAACCTGCTGGAGCTCTCCGACTCTTTCCTGACCCTGGAGTCGATCACGCTCTCTGAAGGGGGCGGCGACGAGGGGCCGGAGCTGAGCATGAACCTGACCCTCTCGACCCTGTTCGCCGAAGAGCCGGG
>JANOCF010000913.1:0-3419 GCA_031412055.1 Holophagales bacterium
CGGGATGTCGATCGACACGTACTACAACCCCTACAAGACCTTCCAATGGCCCGACTCGCTGCCCGAAGAGCAGTGGTGGATGTCGCGGGAGCTGATGACCATCTCCGGCACGGCCCTGGAGCGCGATCTGGACGAGAAGCAGCACATGGCGCTGAGCAAGTGGGAGAGCATTCACTTCTACAGCCTGAACGTGCACGGCATCCGCGAGCTGCTGATCGAGGTCATCAAGCGGGTCCACACGCCGGGCTTCGAGGAGGAGTCCGAGTTCTTCCACCACTTCATCGGCGAGGAGAACGAGCACATGTGGTTCTTCGCCACCTTCTGCCGCAAGTATGGCAAAAAGATCTACGCCGACAAGAAGATCAAGCTCCCCACGGCCGAGGTCGAGGCGGACATCGAGAGCCTCCTCGTCTTCTCCCGCATCCTGATCTTTGAAGAGATCGTAGACTACTTCAACATGCGGATGGGGCGCGACGAGTCGCTCGACCCCATCATCCGCCAGGTCAACGCCATCCACCACCAGGACGAGTCGCGGCACATCGCCTTCGGCCGCGAGATCGTGAAGCTCCTCTGGGATCAGGTCCGGGTGAGGCACCCCGAGGAGCAGCTCCAGGGTATCCGCGACTACCTGGCCCGCTACCTCCAGGCCAGCGTGCAGTCGCTCTACAGCCCCGCCGTGTACGCGGACGCCGGCCTGCCCGACCCCTACAAGGTCCGCACCATGCTCCTCGCCGATCCGGCGCGGCGCGAGGCCAACGAGCGCATCCTGCGGCGCACCGTGGACTTCTTCGCGCTGCACGGGATGTTACCCGGCCGGGAGAAGACCCAGTGAGCAGCCTCGGGGAGCCGGCGCTCCGGCGGGCCTCGGGTTGACCGAGCCGTCGGCGCGGCGGCTCCTCCTCCAGAAGCTCAAGGACCGCAAGACCGAGCTTCTCGGCGCGGACACCATCCCGCGGCGGACCGATCCCGGCCCCGCGCCGCTCTCGCTGGCCCAGCAGCGCCTCTGGTTCCTGGATCAGCTCGAGCCGGGCAGCCCCCGCTTCAATCTCCTCACCGCGGTGCGCCTGCGGGGCCAGCTCCAACCTGCCCTCCTGAAGCGCGCCATAGAGGGGGTCGTCCGCCGCCACGAGGCGCTGCGTACCCGCTTCGACATCGTCGATAACTCCGGCTGGGAGCCCGTCCAGGTGATCGATCCCCCGTCGGATGTCCCCCTCCCGGTCGTCGACCTCACGGGGCTCCCGGAGCAGCAGGAGGCGCTCCTCCACCGCCTGGGAGGAGAGGAGGCAAACCGCCCCTTCGACCTCCGGCGCGGACCGCTGCTCCGCCTGGTGCTCCTCCGCCTGGGAGAGGACCACCACGTCCTGCTCCTGACCATGCACCAGATCTCGATGGACCGCTGGTCCCGCGGCATCCTGGTGCGCGAGGTGGGAGCGCTCTACCGCGGAGACTCCCTCCCCGGGCTGCCGGTCCAGTACGCCGACTTCGCGGCCTGGCAGCGCTCCCACCTCTCGGGCGACCGGCTGGAGCGGCTGCTCGGCTGGTGGAAGGAGCGGCTGTCTCCTCCTCTTCCCGTCTTGGATCTCCCCGCCGACCGACCCCGCCCGTCCATCCAGAGCCCCCGCGGACGGATGCAGTTCCATCCCCTGCGCTGGGACGTAAACGCGCTCCAGCAGGAGGGGACGACGCAGTTCATGGTCCTCCTGGCGGGCCTCGCGGCCCTGATCCATCGCCAGACCGGGCAGGAGGATCTGATCGTCGGCTCGCCGATCGCCAACCGGCACCGGCCGGAGATCGACGGGCTGATCGGCTTCTTCCTCAATCTGCTGCCCCTGCGCCTCCACCCCCGCCCGGACCTCCCCTTCCGGGAGCTGCTGGCCGAGGCGCGCGAGATGGCGGTCGGTGCGTACGCCCACCAGGAGCTGCCCTTCGAGCGTCTCGTGCAGGACCCGGAGCTGGAGGTGGAGCGCGACCTGAGCCGCCACCCTCTCTTTCAGGTCACGCTGGTGCTCCAGAACGCGCCCATGCCCCCGCTGGAGCTGCCCGGCCTCACCGCCAGCCTGGTCGAGGTCGACTGGGGGACGACGGCGTTCGACCTGGCTCTGTTCTTCTGGGAGACGCCGATGTGGGAGTCGCTGGAGCCCGGCCTGAGCTTGGTGACGACGGCCAGCGCCGCCCTGTTCGACGAGGCCACCGTCGCCCGCTTCGCCCGCCAGCTCCAGAGCCTGCTTCAGGACGCCGTGGAGAACCCGGGACGACCGCTCTCCGGGCTGCGGATGCTCGAAGAGCCCGAGCGCCGCCAGGTGATGCAGCCCGGCAAGGCGCCGGAACCCCGAACCGCGCGGCAGCCCGCCAACGAGCGCGAGCGGCGGATCGCGGAGGTCTGGTCCGAGGTATTGGGTTGCCCAGTAGGAGCGGAGGACGATTTCTTCGAGCTGGGCGGCCACTCGCTCCAGGCCATGGAGATCGTGGCGCGGCTGCGGGAGAGGGGGATCGGAACGACCGTGCGCGAGCTGTTCGAGCTGCGGACGGTCGCGGAGCTCGCGGAAATAGCCGGTCTCAGTCCGCCCGCAGCGAGATGATCGGGTCGAACTTCGCGGCCCGGCGGGCCGGCAGGTAGCTGGCCGCCAGGGCGACGAGCACCAGGCCCACCGTGATGGCCACGAAGACCACCGGGTCCGTGGGCTTCACACCGTAGAGCAAGCCCTCCAGCACCCGGGTGAAGAGCAGCGCCGCGGCCAGGCCGATCACCAGGCCCAGCATCGCCAGCCCCATCCCCCGCTTCAGGATCAGACGGATCACGTCCCCGCTCTGCGCTCCCAGGGCCATGCGCACGCCGATCTCGTGGCTGCGCTGGCTCACCGAGTAGGACAGCACCGCGTAGATCCCCATCACCGCCAGCGCCATGCCCAGACCCGCGAACAGGGTCAGCATCAGGGTGTTGAACCGCTGCTTGGCCAGCGAGCCCGACACCCGGTCGTCCAGGGTCTGGACCTCGGCGATCGGCTGGTCCTTGTCGACCGCCAGCACCGCCTGGCGCACGGACGGCACCAGGCTCGTCGGGTCCACCGAGCCCGCGGTTCGGGCGACCAGGAACATGGACGGACGCGCGCCCTGGGCGACCGGCACGTAGAGGGTCGCGCCCGTCTCGGCACCGAGCGCCGAGTCCTGCACGTCGCCGACCACGCCGACCACCGTCAGCCAACGCCCCTGATCCGCCTCGCTGGTGCGCAGGAGGCGCCTGCCGAGGGGGCTCTGGTTGCCCCAGTAGCGGCTCGCCATCTCCTCGCTGACGAGGGCCACCGGCTGAGCCTGCAGGTCGTCCCCGGCCTGGAACACCCGGCCGGTCCGCAGCGGAATGCCGAGCGCCTTGAAGTAATCCGGGCTGACCCGGCGGAAGTTCGCCATCAGCGTGTCGGCCG
>JANOCF010000914.1:0-1906 GCA_031412055.1 Holophagales bacterium
GAAGAATCTCCCATGGAGTGGTCTGAGCTCCTCCGGTTCGTGGCCGGCACCCTGGAACAGCTCGGGATCCGGTACTTTGTAACGGATCCTTTGGTACTACCCGGTGATATCTAGAATTCTTTGAGAGACGAGAAGATGATCCCGATCACGGACGAACTGGCCATCCCGGACGAGGAGGTCTCCTTTGTGACCTCCCGCAGCGGCGGGCCGGGCGGGCAGAACGTCAATAAGCTGGAGACCAGGGTCACGGTCCGTTTCGACCTGGCCGGGTCGCCGACTCTTTCAGAGGAGCAGCGTCAGCGGCTGCTGGAGCGTCTGGCCACCCGGATCACGCGGGCCGGCTTCTTCCAGGTCACCTCCCAGAAGCACCGCACCCAGGCCGAGAACCGGGAGGCCGCCGTGGCCCGCTTCGCCGAGCTGATGGCGGAGGCCCTCCGCGAAGAGACTCCGCGCAAGCCCACCCGCGTGCCCAGGGCCGCCAAGCGCCGCCGGCTGGACAACAAGAAGCGCCAAGGCCAACGCAAGCGGGAGCGCTCGGCGTCCATAACCCAGGAGTGATATAGGATCACCCGGGAACGGGTGGGGATCATGGACGCCAGCCAACACTTCTTCAAAGACACCGAGCTAGAAGCCGTCCGCAACGCCGTTGCCGAGGCGGAAGCCCGGACCTCGGGCGAGATCGTCCCGTACGTGGTCGATGCCAGCGACGCCTACCCGGGCGCTCTCTGGAAGGGGATCGCCCTCGGCGCGTTCGCGGGGCCGCTCATCGCCGAGGGGATCTACTTCCTCGGCGACTTCTGGGGCGGCCTGCTCCCGCTCTGGATCGCGTTGCCGGCCGCGGCCGGTGGAGCGGTCGGGTTCCTTCTCACGAACTTCGTCCCCACGATCAAGCGCTGGATGGCCGGCGACGACCTGCTCGACCTGCGAACCCGCCAGCGGGCCGAGATGGCCTTCGTGGAGCAGGAGGTCTTCCGCACCCGCGAGCGCACCGGCATCCTCCTCCTGGTCTCGCTGTTCGAGCACCGGGTCGTGGTGCTCGGCGACTCCGGCATCAACCAGAAGGTCGAGCAGGGACAGTGGGACGGCATCGTCCAGACCGTGGTCGCGGGCATCCGCGCCGGGCATCCGGGAGAGGCCCTGGCCAACGCCATCCGCCAGTGCGGCGAGCTGCTGGAGCGGCACGGCGTGGCCCGCCAGGCGGACGACCACAACGAGCTTCCCGACGAGCTGCGAAGGGGCGACCGTTGATGCCACGCCGGGTTCTTGCCGTACTCCTTCTCCTGCTCGCGGCACCCCTCGCCGCTCTGGACGTGCCCTATTTGTCCGGCCGGGTCAACGACAACGCCGACCTGGTCCCGGACGACGTCCAGCAGCGCATGGAGCAGAAGCTCGCCGGCTTCGAGAAGCAGACCGGCACCCAGATCGCCGTGCTGACGGTCGAGAGCCTGGAAGGGGAGGCGGTGGAGGATTACTCCCTGCGCGTGACCGAGACCTGGAAGCTCGGGCAGCAGGGCAAGGACAACGGCGTCCTGTTCCTCATCTCCGAGCAGGACCGCAGGATGCGGATCGAAGTGGGCTACGGCCTCGAGGCCGAGCTGACCGACCTTGAGACCAACCGCATCATGGACAACGTGGTCCGCCCCTACTTCCGCAGCGGCGACTTCGGCAGCGGCGTCGAAAAAGGCGTGGATGCCATCGTCGGTTCGCTCCAGGGCCAGGAGGTCACGCCCGCGCCGGGCGCCGACAGCACCGCTCCGCAGATGGCCACGGGCGAGAAGACGCTCTTCGGCCTGATCTTCCTGGTGGTGATCGGCGTGTTCTCCATGGTTGCCGTCTTCTCGCAGGGCTGCCAGAGCTGGTTCCTGTACCTGTTCCTGATGCCGTTCTACGCGACCTTCCCGAGCAT
>JANOCF010000915.1:0-9744 GCA_031412055.1 Holophagales bacterium
GCGCGCTGTCGCAGCGGCTGGTACGCAAACTCTGCCCGGAGTGCCGGGTGCAGACCGAGCCGGCCTCCCGCGAGGCGCGGCGCCTGGGGCTGTCCGATGACGACGGACCGTTCTACCGGCCAGGCCAGACTCCTGGCTGCCCGACCTGCGGCGGAGCCGGCTACAAGGGGCGAGTCGGTATCTACGAGCTGTTCATGGTGGACGCCGACATGGCCGACCTCGTAGCCGAGAAGGCGCCCATCCACCAGATCCGCGCCGCCGCCCTGAGCCAGGGCATGAAAACTCTCCTCGACGACGCCGCCCGCAAGGCCCGGCTCGGGATCACCTCTCTGGAGGAGATCCTGAGGACCGTGCCCTACCGGATCCTGGCCGGAGGCTAGGCACTGCCATGCGAATCCTCACACCCGACATCATGAACCAGGTCTTCGAGGTCACCGATCCCCTGGAGCTGAGCCGGGAGGCGATCCAGGTTCCCCTGCTGCTGGAGGGAGACGGCAAGGTCCGGCGCCTCAAGAACGGCAGGATCGAGATCACCCTCCCGGATACGGACAACCTGGGTCCGTTCCTGGCCAGCCTTCCCGAACGCCTGCGAACACTGGAATAGGTTACAATCCGCGGCCCGGCGAATCGCCCGTCCGCAGGGGCACGAAAATCATTCCCAAGTCAGGAGCAGTGTCATGGCCGAGCAGTACATCTATGTAATGAAGGACCTCCGCAAGGTCTACCCGCCCAACCGGGAGGTCTTGAAGAGCATCTGGCTGTCGTTCTTCCCCGGCGCCAAGATCGGCGTGCTCGGCTTGAACGGCGCCGGCAAGAGCACGCTGCTCAAGATCATGGCCGGCGAGGTCACCGACTTCGGCGGCGAGGCCTGGGCTGCCAAGGGTACCCGCGTCGGCTATCTTTCCCAGGAGCCGCGCCTCGATCCCGAGAAGAACGTCCTCGGCAACGTCGAGGAAGGAGTGGCCGAGACCCGCGCCCTGCTCGACCGGTTCGACGCGATCAACGCCCGCTTCGGCGAGTCCCTCACCGACGCGGAGATGGACAAGCTCATGGCCGAGCAGTCGCGCGTCCAGGACCAGATCGAGGCGGTCAACGCCTGGGAGATCGACCGCACCCTGGAGGTCGCCATGGACGCCCTCCGCCTGCCGCCCGCGGACGCCGACGTCAACAAGCTCTCGGGCGGCGAGCGCCGCCGCGTCGCCCTCTGCCGGCTCCTCCTGCAGAAGCCCGACATGCTGCTCCTCGACGAGCCCACCAACCACCTGGACGCCGAGTCCGTGGCCTGGCTGGAGCGCCACCTCGCCGAGTACGAGGGCACCGTGGTCGCCGTCACCCACGACCGCTACTTCCTCGACAACGTGGCCGGCTGGATCCTGGAGCTCGACCGCGGCCAGGGCATCCCCTGGAAGGGGAACTACACCTCCTGGCTGGAGCAGAAGCGCGACCGCCTGGAGCTCGAAGAGAAGTCGGAGTCGCACCGGCGCCGCACCCTGGAGCGCGAGCTCGAGTGGGTGCGCATGGCTCCGCGCGCCCGCCAGGCCAAGGGCAAGGCCCGGCTCAACGCCTACGAGAAGCTGCTCGCCGAAGAGCGCGAGCACGAGAAGAGGACCGATCCCAACGAGATCCACATCCCGGCCGGCCCACGTCTCGGCGACCTGGTGGTCGAAGGCAAGGGCATCCGCAAAGCCTTCGGCGACAACCTGCTCATCGAGGACTTCTCCTTCTCCCTGCCCCCGGGCGGCATCGTGGGCATCATCGGCCCCAACGGCGCAGGCAAGACGACCCTGTTCCGCATGATCGTCGGCCAGGAGCAGCCCGACTCCGGCACCCTGCGCCTCGGCGAGACGGTCAAGGCCGCCTACGTCGACCAGAGCCGCGACTCGCTGGACGGCGAGAAGCTGGTCTGGGAGACGATCTCGGACGGCCGCGACGTGGTCGTGCTCGGCAACCGCGAGGTCCCGGCCCGCTCCTATGCCGCGGCCTTCAACTTCAAGGGCTCCGACCAGCAGAAGCGGGTCAAGGACCTCTCGGGCGGCGAGCGCAACCGCGTCCACCTCGCGCGCACTCTCAAGGCCGGCGGCAACCTCCTCCTCCTGGACGAGCCGACCAACGACCTCGACATCGACACCCTGCGCGCCCTGGAGGATGCCCTCCTCGCCTTTGCCGGCTGCGCCGTGATCATCAGCCACGACCGCTGGTTCCTGGACCGGATCGCCACGCACATCCTGGCGTTTGAAGGAAATTCCCAGGTGGTCTGGTTCGAAGGCAACTACCAGGCGTACGAGGAAGACCGCAAGCGCCGGCTCGGCGCCGAGGCCGACCAGCCGCACCGGATCAAGTACAAGAAGCTCACTCACGCCTAGGCGTCCGGCTCCTCCCTCTCCTCTGCCCTCTCCTCCGGTTCCCGGGGGAGAGGTGTCCACACAGCTCTCCTCACACTGAACATGGCACTGTGCTTGCAATCTAACTCTGGTGGGCACAGGCGGTGGGAGACGAGGGCTCGACGACGTGCCGACCTTGACATGAAATCCGGTGGCAAGCCCCAACAGGGCAGCCCAGGATCCTCAGCCCTCCCCAACCACCGCAGAAGTTACAGCGGAGGCTCCCTGGCGGAGATCTCCAACGAACAGCAACAGTTTTGGGAACGGAGAGGAGCACTATCATGAAGAGAATGACTTTGTCCGCCCTGGCCATCTTCCTTCTGACATCCGGCGCCGCCATGGCGCAGAGCGCCAACACAACGGCCCCGGGCCCCACGCAGCAGCGTGAGCCGGGTCAGACCAACAACAACCTGCCCAACCCGGGCAACCCGCAGACCGATCTCAGCAACAACGACACCTACACCGAGGGTGGCACCGTCGAGGGTACCGCCAACGAGAGCATGCAGGGCACGGCCGGCTCCCAGACCACCGGCAACGTCGGCGGCACGACCGGCACCATGGGTACCACCACTGGCACGACCACGGGTACCGCGACCGGCACCACCAACCTGCAGAATGAGCCCGAGGAGGGCATGGACGTCGACGTCGACACCGGCTCGAACGCTGCCGGCGCCATCGACGTGGACGTGAACAGCACCTCCGACGCCGACACCGACGCTTCCGGCATCAACGAGACCGGCGAGAACACCATGTCGACCGACACGGGCGCCCTGCCGGACACGGCGAGCGAGCTGCCGCTGCTGGCCATCGCCGGCCTGCTGGCCTTGGCTTCGGCCTTCATGGTCCGTCGCGCTCGGAATGCCTAAAATCCTTCCCTCTGAATGGCACTTCTGTCACCTGGCGCTCCCGTAGCGCCAGGTGACGTTGTTTTAGGCCGGCTTCATCGATCCTTTCGAGACCTGAGATGGATACTTCGACGACCTCCACGAGCTCCACCTCCTTGCTACCCGGCCCCTTGCGCAACCGGTCCCGCTGGGTCTGGATCGAGCGCATCCTGCTGCTGGCCGGAATCCTCTGCCTGGGCACCTACGTATGGGCCTACGTCGACGCCCGCCTTTACGAAAAGGAGCAGGACCGTCTCCTGCAACATGCCATGGCGGCCGGACCGCCGCCGCCGGTCCGGGGGACCCATGCCGCCGCGGAGACCGATTCGTTCGAGTCCTTGCAGACAAGCGCAGAGGAGAAGCCCGCTCCGCCACCCGTCGGAGACGGCGAGCTCATCGGCCGCATCAAGGTCCCGCGGCTCGGTGTCTCCGCCATTCTCATGGAAGGGGTCGGCAAGAAAACCCTGCGCCGGGGCGCCGGCCGCATCCCGGATACCGCCATGCCGTCCGAGGAGGCAGGCAACGTCGGCATCGCCGCGCACCGGGACAGCTTCTTCCGCGGACTCAAGGATATCCAGGAGGATGACACGGTCGAGCTGACCACGCTCGAAGGGACCTTCCGCTACAAGGTCGAGTGGACGAAGATCGTCGAGCCCGACGATGTCTCGGTGCTCGCGCCGACCGACGACGCGGCCTTGACCCTGGTCACCTGCTATCCCTTCTACTACGTGGGCTCCGCGCCCAAGCGCTTCATCGTCCGGGCTCTCAGGATCCGCGAGTTCATCCCGTCCGGCGACGGCGGCTGGACCGCCGAAACGCTCTCCTCCGGCGACTGAGCCCTGTCCCTCGGAGCTTTGGCTCCGGGACCAGGACGGGTACACTCGCAGGATGCGCCGCGCCCTCCTCGCCGCCTGGCTCCTGGGAGTCCTCTCCCTGCCTGGCAGCGCCGTGGGTGCGTCGGTCGGTACAACGCCCATGGCCCGCCTGCTGTCTCCGGCCGATGGGGCCGAGCTGACGGCGGGCTCGCTCGCCACGATCGAGTGGGAAGGGCTCGACCTGCCGGCCCGCGCCCACGAGTGGGAAGCGTTCCTCTCGGTGGACGGCGGCCGGACCTGGCCGCTGCGCGTCACCCCTCACCTGGACCTGTCCATTCGGCGCTTCAGCTTTCGTGTGCCGGGATTCCCCACCCGCGACGCCCGCCTGCTCCTCCGCGTCGGCGACGAAGAGCGGGAAGTGGAGATGGAGGCGCCGCAGCGCTTCGTCGTCGTCGGGGATCTTCGCGCCTGGAGACCGCCGCCGGGCCGGGTTCTCGGCCGGGGCGAACGGGCAAGAGAGAACGGTCAGGGCACCGTCATCTGGGTCGAGGGCTCCCGCGAAGGCGAGGACCTCCGCGAGGTCGTGTCCTGGAGCCCCGGCATGTCCCTGCACCGGGTCGAGCCCGCGGGATCTCTCTGGATGCCGCTGCTCGCGCCCGGTCCCATCCAGCACAGCCTTCCTCCTCCGGCCATCTCCGCGGAACCTCTTCCCCTGCCGCGGCCCCACGCCCGGACGGAGACACGCACACCCCGTCCGGCCGCGGTGCCGGTGCGGCTGCTCACGCATCGATTCAACGAATAGACCGAGACCTCAGACCTGTTTCTCATGCCCACGCCGCCCCTGAAAACTTCGGGCGCGGTGTGAACGTACAGGTTTTCCGCCCCTCTCGCACGAGAGGAGGCTTTGCCATGAGGTCTGTCATGCGAAAGATTGCACGAGGCCATACCGGCCCCTTCCTGTTTTTTCTATTGTGCTGGCTTGTTCCGGCGATGGCCGGGGCGTTCGACGGGCTGCTGCTTCATTCCGATGGCACCCCGGCTGCCGGCTACCAGGTCTCGGTGGTGGGCAGGCCCATCTCGGTGACCACCAACGAAGAGGGCAGGTTCCGCATCTCCCCGGACCCGGCGCTGCCGGTCCGTCTCGTGGCGACCAGCCCCGGCGGCGAGGTCTCCGCTCCGATCGAGGTCTCCGAGATCCCCGCTGGAGGCGAAGTCGTCGCCCGGATGCCCGCCAACTTCCAGGACAGCGTGACCGTGGCCTCGGGTGTGGCTCCCGGTCTGGAGACGCCGCCGGCCGCCGCCACCACGATCATCGGCCAGGAGGACCTGGAGCAGCGCCGGCCCCACCGGCTCGTCGACGCGGTCCAGGGCGTGGCGGGCGTCTCCCGCTCCGAGGAGGGTCCCACCGGCGTGCCCTCCATCCGTGGCCTCACCCGTGGCCGGACCCTGATCCTGCTCGACGGCGCCCGCGTGACCACCGAGCGCCGGGCCGGCGCCTCGGCCGCGTTCGTCGATCCGTTCACCCTCGCCTCCGTCGAGATCGCCCGCGGTCCCGGCTCGGTGGCGTACGGCTCGGATGCCTTTGGCGGCGTCATCAACGCGCGCTCCCGCTACCCCAACCCGGGAAGCCCGGCCTCGGTCGGCTACAGCCTCAACGCGGGATTTGGCGGCGACGCCGAGGAGTCGCTCGGACTCGAAGCGTCGGGCGACCTCCTGGGCGGCGCCCTGCTCGGACACTTCCACATGCGGAAGGCCGGCAACGCCGAAGCCGGAGGCGGCGAGACCATCGACAACTCCGCGTACGAGGACCGCGGCGGCGCCCTGCGCTACGCGGTCGACACGCCGGCCGGCCGGGTGCGGGCGGCATTCTCCATGGTCGACGCCTACGACACCGGCAACCCGGCCATCGACTCCAACGTGACCCGAGGCGTCTACCCGCGGGAGAGCTCGCGGCGGTTCAACCTCGCCCTGGACTCCGGATCGGTCGGCGGCTGGGAGAACGTTGAGCTCGCCCTCTTCCTGGGCAACTACCGGCTGGCGCTCAACCGCGAACGGCTGCCCAACCCCACCACCACCCGGCGGATCGACCGCTCGGACACCCGGTCCGACGACGGCTCCATCCGGGCCGTGGCCACGCGCCCGGTCCTCGGCGGCCGGCTGCAGATCGGAGCCGAGGCCGTCTCCCGCTTCAACCTGGAGTCGACGACCCGGCGGGAGACCTTCGACCCGGCGGGGAACCGCACCGGGATCTCCAACCCACCCGCCATCGACGACGCGCAGCGGACCAACACCGGCCTCTTCGTGTCCTACGACCGCGCCCTGGGCGCCCGCAGCCTGGTGTCGGCGGGCGTGCGCGGCGACCGGATCGAGAGCAAGAACAAGGGCGGCTTCTTCGGCGACAGCTCGACCTCGCACAGCGCACTCTCGGGCTATGTGGCCCTCACCGCGAGCCCGGTCTCCAACCTGACCACCAGCCTGCAGGTGGCGCGCGGCTTCCGCGATCCCACCCTCTCGGACCGCTTCTTCCGCGGCCCCACCGGGCGCGGCTTCGTCACCGGCAACCCGGATCTGGACCCGGAGCGGAGCCTCCAGTACGACGCATCCGCTCGGTTGGCCGTCGGCCGCGGCTCCGTGGCCGCCTTCGGCTACCTCTACCAGATCGACGACCTGATCGAGCGCTTCGGCAACGGCACCGACTTCTTCTTCCGCAATCGCGGCGAGGCGGAGATCCGGGGCTTCGAGATCGAGGCTCAGACTCCGCTGACCCGCGGCTTCAGTCTTGAGCTCGCCGTGGCCTCGACGAGAGGCGAGGCGGACGACCAGCCCATCGACGACATCCCGGCCCAGGGAGGATTTGCCACTCTGCGCTGGGCGGACGAGCGCCACTTCGCCTATCTGCGCGGCGCGTCGTTCCTGGAGGACGACCGGCCCGGCCCGGTCGAGACGGTACGGCCGGGCTACACGCTTCTCGAGATGGGAGCCGGCTGGCACCTGTCCGACCTGCTGGAGCTGCGGCTGGTCGGGCGCAACCTGACCGACCGGCGTTTCTTCGAGTCGGCGGACGCCGCGGCCGCACTGGCGCGGGGCCGCGCTTTCACGCTGGGGCTGGTCGGCAGGATCTGAAGAGGGTGAAAGGGCGCTGCCTGCGCGCCCTCAGGAGTCCGCCAGGGGCGCCAGGGGAAGATGGACCGAAAACTCGCTCCCCTTCCCCTCACCGTCGCTCCATGCCTCCACCCGGCCGCCGTGCATCTCGACCAGGCGGCGCACCAGGGTCAGGCCGATGCCGAGCCCGCCGCCCGAGCGGTCCAGGCTCTGCTCGCCCTGGATGAAGAGTTCGAAGATCCGCGGCAGCAGGTCGGGCCCGATGCCGATCCCGTTGTCACGAATCACCACTACAGCCTCCCCGTCCCTCCGGTCCGCCGAGACCTCGATCCGGCCGCCCGGCTCCGTGTACTTCGCGGCATTGCGGACCAGATTGCCGAGCGCCTGCTCGAGCCGCGTCACGTCCGCGTGGAGCGGCAACGGCTCGGACGGCAGGTGCACCCGCAGCTCGTGCTCCCTGGCCTCCACCACCGGCCGCGTCATCTCCACCGCGCCGCGCACCGCATCACGGAGATCGATCGATTGCCGCCGCAGCTCGATTTTTCCGCGGGTGATCCGGGAGATGTCGAGCAGGTCGTCCACCAGCCGGACGAGGTGCTGGATCTGGCGCTGGATGACCGCCACGGCCCGCTGCATGGGAGCTTCCACGGAGCCGGCCGCGGAGCCGATCTGCTCCAGGACATACGAGGCATTGGCGATGGCCCCGAGCGGGTTGCGCAGCTCGTGCGCCAGCATGGCCAGGAACTCGTCCTTGCGGCGGTCGGACTCGGCGAGCGCCCCGGCGCGGGCGCGCAGCTCCGTCGCCAGCCGCTCGCTCTCCCGGGTGCGCTCGGCGAGCCGGTCGCGCATCTCCCGGAAGGCCGCCGCGAGCCGCTCCACCTCGGTGATGTCGCTGCTCTCCAGCGGCGCGGACGGGTTGCCGGCGGTCAGCTCGTCCACCGCGCCCGCCAGAGTGCCCAGGGGATGCGCGATGCGCCGCGCCGTGAAGATGCCTCCCATCACGGCCAGCGGCACGACCAGGAGCAGCAGCATGAAGGCGAGATCCCGGCCGCTGCGCACTCCAGCCAGGGCGGCTTCGCGGGGCTTCTCCACGGCCACGACCCAATCGATTCCACCAGGCACCCGGGCGAACTCGGCCAGCCGCCGCTCAGCGATCGGCTCGCGGCCGAGGAGGAATTCGCGGTCCCATCCGGCCGGCAGCGCCTGAAGGCCGATGGCGCTCCTTTCCGCGCTGGCGATGACCCGGCCGTGGCCGTCCGCCAGGTAGACGTTGGAGCCCGGCCTGGAGATCCGCCGCACCAGGAGGTCCGAGTCGAAAGCGGTGACCAGCACCCCGGCCAGCCGCCGCTCCTGCGCCACGATCGACGCCCCGAGCAGCAGGAGAGGCCGGTTGAAATCGCCCGCCAGGATGATCGAGATCCCCCCGTACTGGCCCCGGTCGCGCAGGTCGGCGACCATGGCGCGCCAGTCGCTGAGGTCGAGCGGCACGCCGCCGGTAGCGGCCAGGACCGTGCCGGACGCGTCCAGGGTGAGAAACCCCTTCACGTCCGGATAGGAAGGCCGGCTCGCCTCCAGCAGGGCGCGCTGGAACGCGGGCTCCATGGGTATTCCCCCGGCCAGAGTGGCCACCACGGCGGCGCGGGCGCCGTTGAGCTGCACGTAGTCGGCGATGTTGCGGGCGATCGAGTCCGCCTCGACCTGCCGGGTCTCTCTCACCTGCTCCACGGCCAGGCGCTCCTCCTGGTGAGTGGCCACGGCCGCGGTCAGGACGAGGGCGATGGAAGTCGCCGTGGCCAGGGCGAAGGCGAGCCGGGTCCGCAGGGCCGCGGGATCGAGCCGTGAAAGCCGGCGTGAAAGCCTGGGCAGGAAGGCCAGGACGAGGCCGCAGCCCCAGTACAGGGCGAGGCCGCTCCAGGCACGGGCGGGCAGGGAGAGAAGGGCGCCGAGCGCTCCGAAGGCGGCCCCCGCGGCCAGGTGGGCCATCCACAAAAGACCCGTGGAAGACTCGCGGCGCACCTGGACCATGACCAGGAGCCCGCCGCCAAGAAGCATGGCCGCACCCATCTCGAAAAGGTAGGGGCGCAGCGGATCGAAGTAGGGCGTCTGGAACATCCCCGAGGCGCCCACGAGGAAAAGGAGCCCGTCCAGAACCGCGATGATGCCCATCGCCAGGCCAAAGAGGTCATGGTGGCCGAGATGACTGAACGACTCTGCCTCTCCTTCCCGAAGCGGGGGTCTGCGCGGCAGCAGACCGGCGAAGAGAACCCCCAGGCCGAGCACGCTATAGGCGACGAGCCCGGTCCAGGCCTGGCTCCAGCCAAAGCTGGCCGCCAGGGTCAGGAAGGTCGCCCCGGCAAGGAGATGGCCGAGCAGGATCGTCCTCTGCCGGTAGCGGAGGATGGCCACGGCCAGCAGCGCGACCCCGCCGGCCAGAGCCATCACTCCCCATTCGATCCGGTACGGGAGCAGCGCGCTGTAAACCGATCCCGAAAATCGGTGAGGAGCGACCAGGACAAAGGCGCCGACGAAGGAGCAGTACAGGCCCAGCACCCAGCGCAGGCT
>JANOCF010000916.1:0-1782 GCA_031412055.1 Holophagales bacterium
CCTTGTGGGGATCGGGGCCGAACCAGACGCCCATGCGGACGCGCTCATCGTCCGGGCAGTCGATCTCCAGCAGGGTGACGATTCCCTCGGGGCCGTCGCCGTCGAAGTTGAACCAGCCCCGGTTGGCGGAGTAGGGCCGTCTCCGGCCGTTCACCCTCACCCGGCCCCGGCCGATCAGCTCCCCGAGCTCGAAGTCGGCATAGACCTGCGTCCAGGCGGGCTGCTCGCCCTTGCCGTCCACGAAGTCCTGTAGCTCGCGGGGCCTCCCGGCGTACGACGTGCTGAGGAAGATGAATTCGTGTTCCTTGAAGCGGGCGCTCTGATTGCGGAGTTTGATCTCGACTTTCGTGGAAGGCGGCAGGTCCGTGAAGATCACAGAATCGACGAGGTACGGGACGGAGAAGGCACCCACCGGGCGGTAACCTTCCGGCATCGCGCTCCAGCCCAGGATCTTCCGCGCGCTGGCCTCCGCCGCCTTGGGATCGTTCGCGGCTCGCTCGAGCCCCTTGACCTGGCGGTAGGCCATCCAGAAGAGACCCACCTTAACCGCTCCGTAGGCGAGCAGGAGCAGCATCAGCAGCTTGACAATTCCACAGCCGATGGCGGACCAAGGTGACTGCTTCCTGGATCCCCCGGGTTGCATGCGTCTCAGCGTGCCGGCTGGTCCGCTCCCGGGCAGAAGCGGAAGTGTGAGGCGAACGCCGCGATCTCTTTCGGGTCGGCGTTGGTGCCGGTGTAGTCGGACTCCGCGATGGGCTTGTCCTTGTGGGGGTCGGGGCCGAACCAGACGCCCATGCGGACGCGGTTGCTCCCCGGACAGTCGATCCCCAGGAGCGTGGTGATCCCCTCGCGGTTCTTCCCGTCGCGATTGAACTCGCCGCGGGTTGCGGAGTAGAGGACCGGCTGGCCGTTCACCTCCACCGAGCCCCGGCGGATCAGCTCCCCGGACTTGAACTCCGCATCGGACTCCAGCCACTCGGGCTTCTTGCCCTTGCCCTGCATGAAATCCTGCAGCTCGCGGCCCCGGCCTCCGAAGCTGCGCATGCTGATGAAGACGAAGCCGCGATCTTTGAAGTTGCCGCTTGGATTTTCGGAGTCCGGCTTGGCGCCCTCGACCGGCGGCTCGTCCGTGAAGAGCGCGAAGTCCATTACGAAGGGGATCGAGAAGGAGCCCACCGGGTAGTAGCCCTCGGGCAGCTCGCTCCAGCCTACGACTTCCCTGGCCTTGGCCTCCCGCGCCTTGGGGTCGGTCCAGGCCTTCTCGAACTCCTTGCCCTCGCGGTAGAAGAGCCAGGTCATCACCGCAAAGGCGATCATGGCCAGGACCACCAGGCCGGCGCACCCGCAGCCGACATAGACCCAGGGGGACGTCTCCTTCTTTGGCGCGCCGGGCTGCATGGGTTACATCTTCTCGGGAATCGGGATGCCCAGCAACTCCCCCAGGGTCTCCAGACCGCGGCGGAAGATCTGCACGGTGGCCAGGCGGGCGGTGCGCAGCGACTCGTCCTTCTCCTGCAGGATCGGATGCTTGTGGTAGAGGCCGTTGAAGCGCTGCGCCATGTTCAGCGCGTGGCGGGCCAGCATCGACAGCTCCAGGCTCTCGGCGCCCTTTTCCACCAGCTCGCCGGTCTCGGCCACGGTCACGATCAGGTCCCAGAGATCCTCCTCGAAGGACTCGGCCGGGAGCTTCGCCACTTCGTCGGCCGTGACGTCGTCCGCCAGACCCGCCTCGCGCAGGCGCCGGCGGATGTTCTTGGCCCGCACCAGGGAGTATTGGAGGTA
>JANOCF010000917.1:0-3914 GCA_031412055.1 Holophagales bacterium
CTCCGAGAAAAGGCTCTCGGCGGCGTCCAGCAGGCTCTCCCGGGTATCGGTCTGTTCCATCGTGTCTTGACCTCGTTCCAGCGGCTCGTCGAATCGAACGTGTGTTTCAAACGAGTGTTTGAATCATACGCCCGTTTGAACGGGTGTCAAGACCCTGTACGTGACATTCCGTTGAATTGTTACGGCGGACGCGTTAGGGTCACGCCATGAAAAAGATCCTGGGTTGGACCCTGAGTATCGTGCTGCTCGTGGGATTGGCCGGCGCCAGCTTCATGATGTACCAGATGGGCCCGCGCAACTTCTTCGGCATGCTGCGCTACGACCAGCGGGAGGAAGGGGAGCTGGCGGTGGGCGATGCGGCGCCGGACGTGGTGCTGGCGGCTCTCGACGGCAGCGACGTGCGCCTGCGCGACCGCTTCGGTGGCAAGCCGGTCGTCCTCGTCTTCGGCAGCTACACGTGACCGCCCTTCCGGCGCTCGGTCGAGCGCCTGGAGCAGATGCACCGCCAGTACGGCGACCGGGTGGACTTCGTGACTCTCTACATCAAGGAGGCGCACCCGGAGGACGAGTGGCAGATGGACGACAACGAAGAGGAAGGTGTCTGCTACCCGCAGCCGAAGACGACGGCGCAGCGGCTGGCGATCGCCAACGACTTCGTCAAGCGGTTCGAGTACCCGATTCCGCTGCTGGTGGACAAGATCGAGAACCCCGCAAACCAACTCTACGCCGGCTGGCCCGAGCGCCTGTACGTGATCGACGAGAAGGGCACCATCGTTTACAAGGGAGCGACCGGCCCCTTCGGCTTTCATCCCGAAGAGGTCGAGGGCTGGCTGGCGAAGCGGTTCGCAAAGGGGTGAACTTGAAGCCAAGGGTCTACTTGGAGACGTCGATCGTCAGTTATCTAACGGCTCAGCCGAGCCGGGACATCGTCACGGCGGCTCGCCAGCAGATCACCCGCGAGTGGTGGCAGACGAAGCGGCGGGAGTTCGACCTTTATGTCTCCGAGTTCGTGATCAGCGAAGCCGGAGGTGGAGATGCCTCTGCGGCCCAGCTTCGTCTCGCTGCACTGGAAGGAATTCCGGAGTTGGAGTTGACCGAGACCGTGCCCCTGCTTGCGGAAGAACTGATCCGGAAAGGCTCGCTGCCGAGCAAGGCGGCCCTCGACGCTCTCCACATCGCTGCGGCTGTGAGCAGCGGGATAGACTATCTGTTGACGTGGAACTTCAAGCATCTGGCAAATGCGGCGATGCGCACCCGGATCGAGGAGGTCTGCCGCGACCTGGGGTACGAGCCGTGCATCATCTGCACCCCGGAAGAGCTGTTGGAGGACTAGATCATGGCGCAGGACGAGATTCTCAAGGAAGTGCGGGCGATCCGGGAGGCTCATGCCAGCCGGCTCGGTTTCGATGTCCGTGCCCTTTACCGTGAGGCCAAGGAGCGCGAACGGACGTCTCAGCGGCCAGTCGTTTCGCTCCAGCCCAGGCGGATGACCGCCACCGGGGAAAAGGCGCGAGCCTAAGGGAGGAAGAGATGGCGGAAGAGGGAACGGTTCACGTGCTCGCGCTGTTCGTCGCCGCTCCGGGCAAGGAAGAGGAACTGGAGCGGGTCCTGACTGGACTGGTCGAGCCTACCCGCCGCGAGGCGGGGTGCATCCGCTACGACCTTGTCCGGGGGCTCGGACGTTCGGCCGAGTTCGCCTTTATCGAGGAGTGGGAGTCCGTCGAGCATCTCGACGCCCACTCCCAGGCCGCGCACGTGCGGGAGGCGCAAGGACAGGCGGCGCCCCGGGTCGGGGCGCCGGCTTCCATTGAACGCTACCGCTTCATCAAGTAGAAGAGACGGTTTCAGCGGGAGCGGTTCCTGCGCGGGGACAGGATCATCTCCCGGCCCGCCATGTAGAGCAGCGCCGTCAGGATCGCGAACGGGATCAGCGAGAGCAGGTCCGCGTTCGGTCCGTTGAAGAACGGGTTGCTCGCGGTCATGGTCTCCGTGATCTGGTTCGTGAAGTCCGTCAGCACGCCGGCCATGAAGGCGATGATGATGCCGGCGATGGCACCGCCCGCGATGTAGCCCGAGGCCATGAGCACGCCGGGGCTCTTGTCGCCCTCGGCCACCAGCTCCTCCTCGGTCAGGTTCTTGTGGGCCAGCTTCTTGCGCAGGCTCCGGTCCACCAGCCAGCGCACCAGGCCGCCGATCAGAATGGGGCTGGAAGAGGACAGCGGCAGGTAGACGCCCACCGCGAAGGCCAGCGACGGGATACCCGACATCTCCAGCACCACCGCGATCATCACGCCCAGAAGCACCAGGCCCCACGGAAGCTGCTGGTTCAGGATGCCCTTGATGATGTAGGACATCAGGGTCGCCTTGGGAGCGTCGAACTTGGTCACGGCGCTGCCGTCCGGCCGCGCGCGGTGGATGCCGTTGATGCCCGGGTCCACCAGGTACATCGGCACGCCCTGCTCGTTGACCAGGTAGCGCCCGGCGGGTCCGCCCTGCTCGTCGGTCTTGAACCAGACGCGGTAGGTGTTGGTGTCGCTCGCGGCCTGCGGTCCCCGGATCTGCTCCTGCTTGAGGTCGGCCAGCGCCGCGGGGAGAACCCGCAGACCCGGGTCGTACCCTTGCGCGTTGATCTGGCCCGCGGGACCCGTCAGCGGCACGTAGACCGTCGAGGCGTCGTTGAGACGGAGCAGGATCGGACCCAGGATCAGGGCCGAGGCCAGCGCTCCGACCAGGATCGCGATCTGCTGCAGGCGCGGCGTGCCGCCCACCAGGAAGCCGGTCTTCAGGTCCTGGGACGTGGTGCCGCCGTTGGACGAGGCGATGCAGACGATGGCGCCCACGGACAGCGCGGTCACGTAGTAGATCGGGCCGGTCCAGCCCAGGGCGAGGAAGATCAGGCAGGTCAGCAGCAGGGTCGCCACCGTCATGCCCGAGATCGGGTTCGAGGACGAGCCGATCTCGCCGGTCAGGCGGGACGACACGGTCACGAACAGGAAGCCGAAGAGGATGATCAGGATCGCGCCCAGCAGGTTCATGTGCAGGGAGCGGAAGATCAGGATCATGGCGACCAGGCCCACGATGCCGACCGCGACGAGCTTGAGCGAGAGGTCCTGGTCGGTGCGGGGTCGGGCTGCTGCGGCACTGGGACCGCTGTCGCGGCGCTTCAGGTCGCTGAGGCCGCCCTTGATCCCTTGCCAGATCGTGGGCAGCGAGCGGAACAGGCTGATGATGCCGCCCGCGGCCACCGCACCGGCGCCGATGTAGAGCACGTAGGCGCCGCGGATCTCGTCCGGTCCCATTTCGGCGATCGGCATCGTACCGGGCGCGATGATCCCCGTGGAGATCCCGCCGAAGAACTTGATGGCCGGGATCAGCACCAGGTAGGCCAGCACGCCGCCCGCGCACATGATGGCGGCGATGCGCGGGCCGATGATGTAGCCCACGCCGAGCAGCTCGGGCGAGATCTCGGCCGCCACCGAGCCGGCCGTGAACGGCGCCCCGAAGACCTTCTGCGGCACGTCCTTCCAGGTCTTGAACGCGGCCATGGCCGCCTTGTAGAGCAGGCCGATGCCGAAGCCGGTGAAGATGGTCTTGGCCCCGGAGTAGCTCGCTTCCACCGCGGCCGGCGCGTCCGGATTGGCGGCAGCGACTCCCGAGTACCGGGCCGCAATGGCCCGCTCCTCGTCCGAAGCGCCCGCCTTGAGCACCTCGGCGCAGGCGGTCCCCTCGGGATACTTGAGGAGCCCGTGCTGGTGGACGATCAGCGCCCGGCGCAGCGGGATCATCATCAGGATGCCGAGCAGTCCGCCGAGGATCGACACCAGCATCACGCGGGTGATCTCCAGGTCGAAGCCGAGGATCATGATCGCCGGCATGGTGACGCCGACGCCGAACGCGATCGACTCGCCGGCCGA
>JANOCF010000918.1:0-2909 GCA_031412055.1 Holophagales bacterium
GGGCACTGCCCGCGCGGCAGATCCTCCTCGACGGCGAGGTGATCGCGCTCCGTCCGGACGGCACGCCTCACCCTTTCCAGGTCACCATGCGCCGCTTCGGCCGCAAGCTGGACGTCCCGCGCATGCGCCAGGAGCTGCCGCTGACCCCGTTCTTCTTCGACCTCCTCCACCTGGACGGCCAGGACCTGCTCGACCGTCCTGCCGGGGAGCGTTTCGCCACGCTCGGGAAGGCTGTGTCCGGCCTGGCCGTGCCGCGGATCGTGACCGCGGACCCCGAGCAGGCGGACGCCTTTTTCGAGGAAGCGCTGGCGCGGGGCCACGAGGGGATCATGGCGAAAGCCGTCAATGCGCCTTACGAGGCGGGCCGGCGGGGCTTCTCCTGGCTGAAGATCAAGCCGGCACACACGCTGGACCTGGTGGTCCTGGCCGCCGAGCGCGGCAACGGCCGGAGGGAAGGCTGGCTCTCGAACCTCCACCTGGGAGCCAGAGACGAGGAGAACGGCGGCTTCGTCATGCTGGGCAAGACCTTCAAGGGGCTGACCGACCAGATGCTGGAGTGGCAGACGAGGAAGTTCCACGAGCTGGCCCTGGGCACGGACGGCTGGACCGTCCACCTGCGCCCCGAGCTGGTGGTGGAGATCGCCTTCAGCGACGTCCAGGAGAGTCCCCACTATCCTGGCGGCATGGCCCTCCGCTTCGCCCGCGTCAAGCGCTACCGGGAGGACAAGCCGGCTTCCGAGGCGGATACGGTCGAGACGGTGCGGAGGATCTTCACGGGGGGAAGAGGCGAATAGAGAGGACCACGGTAAACTCTCTTCTAAGACCGGAGGACACCATGACCCTGCACCTGACCATCGATGAGCAGCTTGTCCAGGAAGCACAAAAGGTAGCCGAAAGCCTGGGAACGAGCGTCGATCAGCTCGTCCGGGATTATCTGGAGCAGCTTACTTCCCCTACGGAGATCGAGGCGGAGTTGAAGGAGTTCGAGCGCCTGTCGGAGGAGGCGAAAGGCGACTCCCGCGGGTGGAAGTTCAACCGAGATGAGCTCTATGAGCTCTCGTAGCTTCCTGGATACAAACGTCCTGGTCTATACCGACGACCACGGACAGCCGACGAAGCGATCTGCGGCCATTGCCCTCGTGAAGAGGTGCCGCCGTCAGGGAATCGGTGTGCTTTCCAGCCAGGTACTCCAAGAGTACTTTGTTACGACCACCCGCAAGCTGCGGGTGTCAGCCGAAATCGCCAGACAGAAGGTCGAGTTTTTTTCCCGTTTGGATCTTGTTTCGGTTGGACGGGAAGACATCCTCGCTGCCATCGACCTCCACCTGCGCTATCAGCTCTCCTTTTGGGACGCTCTCCTCGTCCGAGCTGCAACCACGTCCGGATGTTCTGTTCTGTACACCGAGGATCTCCAGCACGGCCAACGCTTTGGCAAGCTGGAAGTGGTCAACCCTTTCATCTGACCCGCTCATGACCACTGATCCCCAGCCCCACCCCGAGTTCACCGAGCTCGCGCACTTCGTCATCGACGAGCGGTCAGTGCGGATGCTCGAGCGCGCGTACTGCCTGGAGAACGACGTGGTCGTCCTCGGGGTCGTGGACCGGGCGAGTGAGGAACCGGTCACGGTCGGAATGCTCGACCCGTCCCGCCGGGCTCTTGTCCACCAGGTGTCGCGCACCCTGGGACGGCCGGTCCGGGCCGTGCGCCTGAACGCGTGGGAGATCCGCCGCGCCCTCGACCAGGGGCACGGCATCGCCGAGGAGGACCGCAGCCGTCTCACCCTTCGCCCGGTGCGCGACATCTCCTTCGAGCACGACGGCGAGGTGCCGGAGATGCTCGACGAGATCCTCGGCCGGGCGGTAGAGCTGGGGGCAAGCGACGTTCACATCGAGACCTACGAGGACGATGTCGACGTCCGCTTCCGGGTCGACGGCGTCCTGCGCCAGATCGCCAGCCCGCTGTCCCACGACAACATCAAGGCGGTGATCAACCGTCTCAAGGTGCTCTCCGACCTCGACGTGGCCGAGCGGCGCAAGGCTCAGGACGGACGCATTCAGTCCACGTTCCACGTGAGCCGCGGAGAGCAGCGCGAGGTCGACTTCCGCCTCTCCATGGTCCCCGGACCGTTCGGCGAGGACGCCGTCCTCCGCATCCTGGACAGCGCCGCGCCTCTCCCGCTGGAGATGCTGGGGCTCGACGACCACGAGCTGGCCACCTTCGAGCGCCTGATCGCCAACCCCGAAGGGCTCCTCCTGGTCACCGGCCCGACCGGCAGCGGCAAGACCACAACCTTGTACGCCGCTCTCCACCGGATCAACTCCCCGGAGAACAAGATCCTCACGGTCGAGGACCCCATCGAGTACCACTTCCCGAAGACCAACCAGAAGCAGATCTCAATAAACATGGGCTTCGCCGACTACGCGCGGGCCTTCATGCGGCAGAACCCGGACGTCATCCTCATCGGGGAGATCCGAGATGAGGAGACCGCGAGCGCGGCCGTGCGCGCGGCCCAGACCGGGCACCTGGTCCTCTCGACCCTGCACACCACCGACGCCGTGCGCACCATCTCGCGCCTCCTGACGCTCGGGGTGGACTCCGGCATGATTGCCGGCTCCCTGCTCGGCGCGCTGTCGCAACGGCTGGTACGCAAGCTCTGCCCGGAGTGCCGGGAGCAGACCGAGCCAGGCTCCCGCGAGGCGCGGCGCCTGGGGCTGTCCGATGAGGACGGGCCGTTCTACCGGCCAGGCCAGAATCCCGGCTGCCCGACCTGTGGCGGAGCCGGCTACAAAGGACGGGTCGGCATCTACGAGCTGTTCGTGCTGGATGCCGATATGGCCGACCTCGTAGCCCAGAGAACCCCCATCCACCAGATCCGCGCCGCCGCCCAGAGCCGCGGCATGAAGACCCT
>JANOCF010000919.1:0-3461 GCA_031412055.1 Holophagales bacterium
GACATCGAGCGCTGGTACGACTCCGGCAGCCAGCGGATGAACAAGCGGATCACGGTCAGAACCGCGGGCGAAGAGCCCCGTATCTTCCGGGAGAGCGTGCGCCTCTACCGGCCCGAAGAGGTGACCATCGGCCTGCGCTGGGCGGGCCTGGAGGTCGACGCCCTCTTCGGCAACTTCCAAGGAGACCCGTACGAGCGTGACAGCGAACGCCTCATCCTCCTCGGTCACAAGCCGGCCTGACGTGCTGCGGGTCGAGATGGCGGCGGCCGGGCTGCTGCCGTCGATGCCCTCCGCCTACCTTGCCGGCCGCGACCTCGATCTGCTCTCGCCGCTGCGGTTCCTGCCTCCGGGCGGGATGCCGTCCGGACCGGCTCTGCCCGGAGCCCGCCGGGAGCTGGCCGAAGCGCTGGCCGTGGCCAACCGCGGCTACGGCAACGAACAGGCCGACTTCCTGGCCCGCCGCCTGGCCGACCCCGCCACCCGGGTGATCGTGACCGGCCAGCAGCCCGGACTTCTGGGCGGCCCTCTGTACGCCTTTTCCAAGATGATGGCCGCGTCCCGCTGGGCCGCCGAGCTGGAGGCGAACGGCGAGCCTGCGGTCGCGGTCTTCTGGGTGGCGACCGAGGACCACGACTGGGCCGAGGTCTCCTCCGCGACCGTCCCCACCGCGGAAGGACCGAAGACCTTCGGCCTGGGTCCCGATCCCGAGCCGCTCACGCCCGTCGGGATGCGCACGCTCGGTCCCGCCATCGAAGAGGTGCTCCGCGGCCTGGCCGAAGCCGTGCCGGGCGAGCGCTACGCGGAGTGGGTGCGGACGCTCGGCAACTGGTACCGGCCGGACGCGCGTTTCGGCGAGGCCTTCTGCCGGTTGATGGCCCGACTGCTCGGCCCCCGATGTCCTCTCCTCATGGATTCCATGCTCCCGGCGCTCAAGGCGGCCCAGCGTCCCTGGCTGCGGCGGCTGGTGGAGCGCCGGCACGACATCGAAGAGGCCCTGCTCCGGCGCGACGCCGAGATCCAGGCCCGCGGCCATGGACTCCAGGTCAGCCCGCAGCGCGGTCTGAGTCCCCTCTTTCTTCTTTCCCGCGGCGAGCGCCGGCGCATCGAGTGGCGCGGCGAGGATGGCTATGTCCTGCGTGGACGGGACGAAGGAGGGAGCACTGCCGACCTGCTCCGGGTGATCGACGAGAACCCGGGAGTGGTCTCGCCCGGCGTGCTCGCCCGCCCCGCGATCCAGGACGCGGTGCTCGGCACCTACGTACACCTTCTCGGCCCGGGCGAGCTGTCCTACATGGGGCAGGCCGCCGCGGTTCACGAAGTGCTGGAGGTGGAGGCGCCGTGGGTCGCGCTGCGGCCGCAGGCGCTCGTCGTCGAGCCGCACCAGGTGGAGAAGGTGAAGGAGGTCGGTGTTCCTCTTGCGGACCTGCTCGGCGACCGGCAGCGGCTCGACCGCGCCCTGGCCGAGCAGGAAGGGGGCGACTTTGTCGGCCCGGTGCGGCAGCGGATCGAGCAGGCGCTGCAGGAGCTGAACGCTCCGACCCTGGCGGCCGATCCCAACCTGGAACGGCCCCTGGAGAAGACCCGGGACCAGATCCTGCGCGCCCTCGACACCTTCGCGGACAAGGCCATCTCGGCCTCGGCCCGGCGCAACGAGGTGCGCACTCGCCGCGTCCAGCAGCTCCGGGAGAGCTGTCTGCCCGGAGGCAAGCCGCAGGAGCGCGTGATCGCCTCGGCCCACTTCCAGGGCAAGTACGGCGACCGGCTCGTGCGGAGCTTCTGGGAGCAGATGGGTCTCGACCCCCGCGTGCTCCAGATCGTCTGCCCGGACTGCGTAGAGACTGGCGAAGAGGAGCGCGCATGAAGCGGACGAAGCTCGACGTGCTGGCGATCGGAGCCCATCCGGACGACGTGGAGCTGGGGTGCGGCGGCACGCTGGCGCTGCTCGCCCGGCAGGGGCGCAAGGTAGGAATCCTGCACCTGACCCGGGGCGAGCGCGGCACCCGCGGCACCGCCGACGAGCGTCAAAGCGAGGCGGAGAACGCGGCCAAGGCCCTGGGCGCGGCGGAGGTCGGCTTCCTGGACTGCGGTGACGGCGCCCTGCGCACCGGGGAGGCCGAGGAGGACGCTCTGATCGAGCGCCTCCGCGCCTGGCGCCCCGATCTGGTCCTGGGTCCCAGCCCGAGCGACCGCCACCCGGATCACCACCGCGCCTGCCAGCTCGTGCAGTCGGCCTGTTTCTACGCCGGCCTCAGGAACCGCCACCCCGAGGGCGGCGCCGCCTTCCGTCCGGGCTCCTTTTTCTCCTTCATGCAGCACGACATCTTCGAGCCGAGCTTCATCGTGGACGTCACCTCCACCTGGGAGGTCAAGCTCGAAGCGCTGCGCGCCTACCGCAGCCAGCTCTACGCGGCCGGCCTGCCGAAG
The DNA here is from genome assembly GCA_031412055.1 of Holophagales bacterium. Lineage (GTDB taxonomy): Bacteria > Acidobacteriota > Thermoanaerobaculia > Multivoradales > UBA5704 > DATMER01. The sequence continues at coordinate 2,425 of JANOCF010000919.1, forward strand.
AAGGAGGGGACCGAATCCCAGCCCGAGACCAAGGTCGCGTCGCGCGAGTTCTGGCTGGCGGTCGAGGGGCGCGCCCGCCATTTCGGCGTGGTCATCAATGCCGAGATGGGCGAGCCGTTCTGGACCCGGATCCCGCTGGCCGTGTCCGACATCTCCTCCGTGGTCGCGGGAGGGCTGCGATGAAGGTCGGCATCAGCTGCTACCCGACCTATGGCGGCTCGGGCATCGTGGCCACCGAGCTGGCCATGGCCCTGGCCGAAGGCGGGGACGAGGTGCATGTCATCAGCTACGCGCTCCCCTCCCGTCTCTCGCTGAACAGCGCGCGGATCTTTTTCCACGAGGTGGTCACGCCAAGCTACCCGTTGTTCGAGTACCCGCCCTACTCGCTGGCTCTCGCCACCAAGATGGTGGAGGTGGCCCGCCACCAGCAGCTCGACGTGATGCACGTCCACTACGCCATCCCCAACGCGGTCTCGGCGGTGCTCGCCCGCCAGATCGTGGCGCCGCAGCCGCTCGCGGTCGTCACCACGCTGCACGGCACCGACGTCACCCTGATCGGCAACGACCCGAACTACCTGGAGACGACCCGCTGGGGCGTCACCGAGAGCGACGCCGTGACCGCCGTGTCCGAGTCGCTGCGCCTGACCACCATCGAGCAGCTCGGTATTCAGAGCCCGATCGACGTGATCCCCAACTTCATCGATCCGGCCCGCTACGAGCTGGCAAAGACCACGCCCGGCGCCCGGCGCTGGGCGAAGCCCGGGGAACGGCTCCTGGTCCACATCTCCAACTTCCGCCCGGTCAAGCGCGTGCTCGACGTGGTGGAGGTCTTCCTGCGGCTGCGCTCCCGGGTCCCCTGCCGGCTGCTGATGGTCGGGGACGGCCCCGAGCGCGGCAAGGTGGAGCAGCACTGCCGCGACAACGACGCCTGCAACGCGATCACCTTCATCGGCAGCCTGCCTCTGATCGAGGAGGTGCTGGTGGGCGCCGACCTCTTCCTCCTGCCTTCCGAGAGCGAGTCGTTCGGCCTCGCCGCG
>JANOCF010000920.1:0-2261 GCA_031412055.1 Holophagales bacterium
CCTCGTCCAGCCCGAGCCCACAGCCGCTCCCGAGGCGACTCCCCCGCCGCCGCCACCCTCCCAGGCACCCTGAGGACCCGACATGAGCAAACACATCCTGGTAACCGGCGGCGCCGGATTCATCGGCACCCACCTGACGCGGCGGCTCCTCTCCCGGGGCGACCGCGTCACGGTGCTCGACGACTTCAACGACTTCTACGATCCTTCGCGCAAGCGGCGCAACGTAGCCCCTCTCCTGGAGCGCTCCGACTACCGGCTCGTCGAGGGAGACATCCGCGACGAGGCCTTGGTGGACCGCCTGTTCGCCGAAGGACGCTTCGACGGCGTGGTCCACCTCGCGGCCCGCGCCGGGGTGCGGCCCAGCCTGCAGGAGCCGATCCTCTACGAGGACGTCAACTGCATCGGCACCCTCCGCCTCCTGGAGGCGGCCCGCCGCCACGGACCGAACATCTTCATCTTCGGCTCGTCGTCGTCGGTCTACGGCATCAACGAAAAGGTGCCGTTCTCCGAGGCCGACGAGGTCAACCAGCCGATCAGCCCCTACGCCACCACCAAGCGCTCGGGCGAGCTGCTCTGCTACAACTACCATCACCTCTACGGCTTCCGGATCGCCTGCCTGCGCTTCTTCACGGTGTTCGGCCCGGGCCAGCGCCCCGAGATGGCGATCCACAAGTTCACCGACCTGCTCTACCGGGGCAAGGCCGTGCCCATGTACGGCGACGGCGAGAGCCGGCGCGACTACACCTACGTCGACGACATCATCGACGGCGTGGTCGCCTCGCTCGACCTGGCCCCCGGATTCGAGATCCTGAACCTCGGCGGCGCGTACACCACCTCGCTCAAGGACCTGATCCACTGGATCGCCGAAGAGCTTGCCGTGGAGCCGCGCATCGATTATCTTCCGGGGCAACCCGGGGATGTCCCGATCACCTACGCCGATGTCTCCAAGGCGGCCCGGCTGCTCGGCTACTCCCCCAAGGTCCCGATCCGGGAAGGTCTGCGCCGCTTCGTCGCCTGGTATGTCGACAGCCAAGAGACCAACAACCAGCGAGGCCCACAGCCATGAACATCTGCGTCGTAGGAACCGGCTACGTCGGTCTGGTCACGGGAGCCTGTCTGGCTGACTTCGGCATGCAGGTCGTCGGGGTCGACAAGGATTGCGCCAAGATCGAACGTCTCTCCAAGGGGGAGATCCCGATCTACGAGCCGGGCCTCGAAGCCCTGGTCCAGAAGAACATGGACGAGGGGCGCCTCTCCTTCTCCACCGAGCTCGGTCCGGCCATCGAAGAGGCCCAGGCCGTGTTCATCGCCGTGGGCACCCCGCCCAAGGAGGACGGCTCGGCCGACCTCACCTTCATCCGCCAGGTTGCGGAGTCCATCGGCGAGCACCTGAACGGCTACAAGATCATCGTCACCAAGAGCACCGTGCCCATCGGCACCGGCCAGGAGATCGAGCGCATCGTGCGCGAAAAGGCCGGCAGCAAGCACAAGTTCGCCGTGGTGAGCAACCCCGAGTTCCTCCGCGAGGGCTCGGCCATCGACGACTTCATGCACCCCGACCGGGTGGTCATCGGCACCCGCGACCCCAAGGCCGCCGAGCTGATGAAGGACGTCTACTCGCCGCTCGCCGCCGCCGACGTGCCGATCATCGTCACCGACGTGGAGAGCGCCGAGCTGATCAAGTACGCCTCCAACGGCTTCCTCGCCACCAAAATCTCGTTCATCAACGAGGTCGCGCGGATCTGCGAGGCCTGGGGCGCCAACGTCGACGTCGTGGCCAAGGGCATGGGCATGGACAGCCGTATCGGCCCCAAGTTCCTGAGCGCCGGCCCGGGCTACGGCGGCTCCTGCTTTCCCAAGGACACCAGCGCGGCGGCCACGATCGCCCGCCAGGCCGGCCTCCAGTTCCACATCATCGAGGCCGTGGTCAAGGTCAACGACGAGGTCCAGGCACGCATGGTCGAGAAGATCGAGACGGCGCTGGGCGGGCTCGACGGCAAAACCGTGGCCGTGCTCGGGCTCTCGTTCAAGCCCAACACCGACGACGTGCGCGACTCTCCGGCGCTGGTCATCGTCCGCGGTCTCCTGCAGGGCGGCGCCACGGTCCGGGCCTACGACCCCGAGGCCGTGACCGCGTTCCAGTGCATGATCAAGGATCCCAAGATCAAGTTCCCCCAGGACCGCCTCGCCGCCCTGACCTTCTCCGAGAACGTCTACGACACGGCCCAGGACGCGGACGTCCTGGTCATCGTCACCGAGTG
>JANOCF010000921.1:0-3774 GCA_031412055.1 Holophagales bacterium
GGGTGTTGATGCCGTTGGCGCCGCCCGGCGCCAGGCCGGTGCTCCAGGGCGAGCCGAGGAGCGGATCGTTGCGGTTGACGAAGCGCGTGATGTGGTCGCCCTTGGCGTAGTTGTACTTGAGGAGCACCGCCAGCCCGGTCATCACCTCGCGCTCGTAGGACAGGCTCGCCGCGGTCGTGCGCGGGTTCTGGAAGTCCTTGTCGAAGACGAAGACGTCGGGCAGGAACGGGTCGCCGATCGCCGATTGCGGGATCAGTCCCGGGTAGGCCGGCACGGGGCCCAGGATCGGCGTCAGGGCGCTGCTGCGGAAGAGGCTCTGGCCGATCGTGCCGTTGGTCGAGCGCGACGAGGCCAGGCTGAGCCCCGGGATGCGCGGATAGAAGATGCCGCCGGTCAGGCGGGCCACCGACCGGCCGTCGCCCTGGACGTCCCAGGTGATGCCGAGCCGGGGCTGCCACATGTTGTAGTCCGTCGGGATCGTGCCGTCCGAGGGGAAGGTCTGCGGCCCGGCCGCGGTCTGGACGGTCTTGCCAATGAAGGGCGCGAAGAAGACGTCCTCCGCCGGCGTGCGCGGGTCGGGCTGGATCTGCGTCTCCCAGCGCAGGCCGTATTGCACGGTCAGGTTCGACCGCGCCTGCCAGGAGTCCTGCAGGAAGATCGCCGGCTCCCGCTGGCGGATCTTCTGCCTCCCCGCCTCCTCCACCGTGCGTCCGCCGGCGCCCGCCTGCTGCAGGAAGAAGAGCACCGGGCCGGTGATGGTCGTGCCCGGCGGGCAGACGCCCGACTCCGAGGAGCTGCCGTCCGAGCACTCCACATAGCTCGGGTTCCTGGCGAAGCTCAGGAATCCATCCGTGGAGGAAAAGATATAGCGCCCGTTGGCGAAGCCGATGAAGGTCTGGGCCGAGACCACGTCGTTGTACTCGAGCCCGGCCTTGAGCGAATGCGCGCCGCGCAGGACCGAAAGGTTCTCGTTGATCTGGTAGCGCTCATCGTAGTACTCGACCGGGATGAAGAACGGCATGCCGAAGCGGTAGCCGTTGCCGAAGTCGAATGCCGTGTCGGGCAGGGGCCGGCCGTTGACCAGCGGCCCGTCGTACGGGCGCGGCCGGTCCTCGCGCGCATACTGGCCGCGGACCTCGTTGAGAAGGTTCTCCGAGATCGAGCTGATCAGCGAGCCGGTGACGGCGTTGGACTCGTTCTTCTCCGTCGCGTTGGCGCTGCGGCCCCACGAGTCGACGTCGAAGGTGCCGTTGTCCTGCTCCGACCAGGTGTAGGCATAGCGCAGGGTCGCCAGATTGCCCTGGGACGCCTGCCAGTCGGTCTTGGCGAGGAGCACGCGGGCGTCGTTGGTCCGCTCGACCGGGCCGTTCTCCATCGGGCTGCCGATGGAGGCGAAGTAGTCCACCACCCGCTGCTCGATGCGGCTCGGATCGGTCTGCTTGACCGACGTCCCTTCCTGGTAGTCGGCGGCGACGAAGTAGAAGAGCTTGTCCTGGATGAACGGGCCACCGAACGTGAAGCCGGTCTGCGCCTGGTCGTTGTCGAACTTGGCCGCCAGGGTGCCGTCCGGGTTCTCGGCGCGGGAGGAGAGGTCCTCGTTCTTCCAGAAGAGATGGCCGCTGCCATGGATCTCGTTGGTCCCCGACTTGGTGACCACGTTGACGAAGCCCGAGGACGAGCGGCCAAACTCGGCGTTGGCGCCGTCGGCCACCACCACAACCTCCTTGACCGCGTCCAGGTTGAAGGTGAAGGCCGGCCGCTGGCCGCCCCGCTGCTCGCCGAAGAACGGGTTGTTGAAGTCCGCGCCGTCCACCGAGATGTTGTTGTGGATCCCCTTCTGGCCGTTGATCGACAGCTCATCGCCGTCCGGCCCCTGCACGATGGTCACCCCGGGAGTCAGCTTGGTGTAGTCGAGGAAGTTGCGGCCGTTGTTTGGCAGCCCCGCGATCGCGCGCTCGTCGATACGGACCGCCCCTTCCGCGCGGGTGCTCTCGATCACCGGCGCCTCACCGGTGACCGTGATCTCCTCCGCCACCCCGGGCGTCAAGGAGAAGGGCAGGTTGATCGTCTGGCCGACCGCGAGGTCGAGCCCTTCGCGGACCAGAGTGGAGAAACCGTCGAGAGCCACCGCGATGCGATAGGGGCCGAGAGGCAGCAGCACCGCCCGGAAGCGGCCGTTCTCGCCTGAGGTCACCACCTGCTCGTAGTTCGTCGCCGTGTTGCGCAGGGTGACCGTGGCTCCCGGCAGGACGCCGCCATCCGCGTCCGTCACCGTCCCTTCGATCACTCCGGTCGTGGCCTGGGACTGGGCGAAGACGGCCAGGAACGACCCGAGCAGGAGGACCAGCCCGAGGAGACACACACGCTTCATCTGAGACATGTCGAACCCCCTGAAAGCAAAGAGCGGAAAAACAGGACCGATCTTACTCGCGGTCTCGAAATCAAGCAATCCAGAGACGCCCGGCCTCCGGCCGGTTAGAATCGCCTGCCTGGAAGGAGAGGGAACAGAATGACTCGCTTTCTCGATCTGGAAGGCTGGCCCCGGCGCGCGACCTTCGAGTTCTTCCGAGGCTACGACAACCCTTACTTCAACCTCTGCGCGCCGCTGGAGGTCGGACCGCTCCTGGAGTTCGTCCGCGCGCGGCCGGACACCTCCTTCTTTCTCGCCTACCTCTATCTCTCCCTCCGCGCGGCCAATGAGCTTGAGCCGTTCCGCTACCGCCTCTCGGGAGACCGGGTCCTGGTCCATGACCGGATTCATGCCGGCGCCACCCTCCTGCTCGACGAGGAGCGCTTTGACTTTGCCTACTTCGACTACCAGGAGGACTTCGCCCGCTTCCAGTCCGAGGCGAGGGAGGCGATGGCGCGTGTCCGCGCGGAAGGGGGAACCATGAATGCGCGGGACGACCGCAGCGACCTGATTCACTACTCGGCGCTGCCGTGGGTGGCGTTCACGAGCTTCTCCCACGCGCGCAACTGGCGGAGGGAGGACTCCGTGCCGAAGATCGCCTTCGGCAAATACACCGAGCGGGATGGACACCGGCTCATGCCGGTCTCGGTGGAGGTGCATCACGCGCTCATGGACGGCCTCCACGTGGGGCGATACCTGGAGCGGCTCCAGCGCTACTTCATGGAGCCGGCAGCGGGACTGCGATTGCCCAGCCCCGGCGCGCAAGCGTGAGATCGCTCCGCCGCGTTGGGGAACGCTTCCCCAACGTGTACCGGAGACGGCACCGCCGCCGGCGGAGCCCGAACGCAAGGGGGAGACGTTCCCCGGACACGGACGGCATCCGTTCGCGATGGGGAGACGTTCCCCATCGAGGCGCGGACACGCGGCGCCGGCGCGGAGCGCCCGGCGTCGTTGGGGAACGGCTCCCCAACGTCACGGATCTTTCTGGCGCGCAGATTCCTAGGCCACGCAAGCATCCGGCGGCTACAATCGCGGCCCAGGAATCCGCTTCGGAATGGTGAACCTCTTTCGACGTGTCTACGCCTTCGGCCTTCGCCATCGGGTCGGAGTCTGCCTGGTCCTCGCGCTCCTGTTCCTCCTCCCGACTCTCTACGGCGGCTTCTACCTCGAAGACTTCTGGCACCAGGCTCTCCTCGATGCCCACGGCCGCGGCCTCGACCGCTCCAGTCTCCTCGACTTCAGCCGGAAGCTCTGGTCCTGGGAGGCCGAGCAGCCCGGGGAAGCTTCCCCCTTCGCTCGCGCCTGGTTCGCCGATCCCGAGGTCCGCGTCCGCTTCTTCCGGCCGCTCACGGCCTGGACTCTCC
>JANOCF010000922.1:0-4532 GCA_031412055.1 Holophagales bacterium
GCCCTTGGGCACCAGCAGGTGACTCGCCCCCAGTTTCCGCAACTCGTGATGGAGCATCGCCGGACTCTCGACGAGAGGGAGGAACCGGCTGAAGCTCGCCGGGCCGATCCAATCGCCATACAGGGCTCCGTCATAGAAGTACTTCATGCTCTCGGCATGGAAGGCATAAGCGACCGAGGAGATCTGGTCGAGGTGGCGGACTGCCGGGTAGAGCGGCAGCTTCCGGGCGAGAAAGAGATCCCGCTCCGCCACCGTGACCGGTGGCGGCCCCTGCAGCACGATCCTGTAGCCCGCATAGAGCCAACCCGGAAGGAAAGCCAGCGCGCACACCGCCGCCAGCAAGAACCGCTTCTCGATCCGGATCAATCCGGCCAGAGCCAGGCTCACTGGCGGAAGGATGGGGACCAGGTATCGGGAGTCCGGGGGAAGGAACAGAAAGACGGCTCCCCAGACGAGGGGGATCGCCAGGAGGCGTCTTACCCGTGAATCCCGGAAGACGCCGACCAGGAGCAGAGGGATGCCCACGAGGTAGAACGGCGAGAGCGGCGGCTGCCGCCCCACGGCCGAACGGTGGAAGACCACGTCCCAGGGGAGGCGGACGAACCGGACCAGGGTCTTGGGGGCGATGATGTCTTGCATCGGCTTGAGGGCGATCGGGTCCCAGGCGGTCGATCCGAAGATGCCGGGCAGAAACGGGAAGATCGGGTTGCCGGTATAGACCGCGATCCGGGCGTGAGTGGGAGCCAGCACCACAAAGGCCGCGAACGCGAAAAGCAGAGGGGCGAAAAGCTTTCGGTGACCGCGGCGAGCGACCGCCAGGTCCACGAAGACGGCTGCCGCGAAGAACAGTCCCAGGTACTTGACCCCCGCCGCCGAGCCGGCAAATACGGCCGCGAGCAGCAGCCAGGCTCTTTCTCCCGAATGTCGAAAGTTCCAGGTGGAGAAAAGCGCGCCCGTGACGAAGAGCGCGAGTAGCGGCTCGACGTAGGCGGTGCCGGCCGTATAAACGACGATCGGGTTGCCCAGGTAGAGCGCCGCCGCGATCCAGCCTGCCTTCGGCGAGAAAGCCCTCCGGCCCCAGGCCACCAGGAGGCCGGCGGTCGCGAGGACCGCTAGCAAAGCGACGAGATGGGTGGCCACGTCGCCGGCCAGCAGCATGGTCTCCGTGGAGAGCAGCTCCGCGAGCGCCGGGAACACCGGGAAGCGCAGCGCCGGCGTGGCGGGGAGGCCACCCGACTGAGCGAAGGCCCGGGCAAAGGGCAGGTGGTACATGATCTCGTCGAAAGCGACCGGCGGGTAGAGTGCCAGGACAAAGAGCGGCGCGAGCGCGAGCAGTCCGAGGGCGATCCTCGGTCCGGACACGCTGCGGAGATTTGCGAAGGCTGTACGCCAGGCCCCGAAGCCAGCGCAATGGATCGCCACGATAACGGCGATCAGGACGCCGGGCCGTAGAAGGCCGAGCAAGCCAAGAAGAAAGCCTAGATGGGCCAGGACAGCGAGTCCGAGCGCAGCCGGCACGGCGAGCCTCTCCGCCCAGCCCTCCAAAGAGAGTGGCTTTGTCAGCAGCGAGCCGGCCGCCCACGCGGTTGCGGCCACGACGGCCAGGGCCAGCAGGTGAGCGGCGAGAAAAGAGACGGAAGCCAGCGCGTTCAATAGTTCAGACGCCGGGCAATCCAATCGCGCAGGGGGTTCGGCTTCTTGTCCGGAGAGTCGAAGGTGTAGGCGATCAGGATGCGCTCCCCTTGATCCGACAGGGTGATCCCTCGATGGAGCGCCCGGCCCCCGCGCATCACCAGCAGGTCTCCAGGTTGAGCGGTGACGGCGCGGCGTGGGAAGATCGAGAAGACCTGTGGGACCGCGTAAAGAGGGTAGAGAAGGAAGCGCAGGAACCGCGTAAGGGCGGGCGAGATGAACTGCGTCTGGCCGCCGTTGGTGTTCTTGAGCGTCACCAGGGCCACGTAGGAATGACCGTCCAGGTGCCAGCGGAAGCCGTGCTCCTTCCGCTCGTAGGCCTGGACCCGCATGGAGCGTTTGGAGCTGCCGAGGGGGCGCAAAGGCTCGCCCGCGAACTCCTCGGCCAGCGACCGTACCCGCCGGTCGCCGATCTCCTCGACCTCGGGCAGTTTCTGGTGAATCTGGTCGCCGTCGATCACCCGGTAGCGCGGTCCCAGGCCGCCCCGGCCGTGCACCTCGGTGTACAGACTCTCATGGTCCTCGATCAGGTGGGTGAGACGGCTCAACTCCTCGGTGGAGAGGAAGCCCGGCACGTGGCGGTACGCTTCCATGAGTTCCCCTAGGGTTTGTCGGCCACGACCGTCAGGAGATATCCGAAGCGGCCCGGCCAGCGCCAGCGCGTTTCCGCGTACTGGAAGGGCGCGAGGAAGAGCGGGCTCAGCCGATAGAGAGGGATGCCCCGCGTATAGAAAAAGAGGTCGGCCATGCGCAGGAGCCCCGGCAAGGTGAGGATGCCCGTGCGCTCGACCACCCGCAGGCCGGTCTGCTCGACGTCCCGGCGCAGCTCCGAGGCGCTGAACGACTTCTCCGGCGCGTAGAGGTACTGGCCGAAGGCGTCGAGAACCCAGACCATGAGCGGACGCAGAAAGAGGTCCCACTTGTGGGGCACGCCGATCACCGCCCGGCCGCCTGGCTTAAGCACGCGGTGGACCTCGCTGATGGCCTCGCGGTATTCGTCGATGTGCTCGATGGTTCCCATCGTATAGACCACGTCGAAGGAGCCGGCCGCAAACGGCAGCTCGCGAATGTCGGCGCGCAGCAGGGCCGGAGCTTGCCCCTTTTCACGGGCGTTGCGGCGCGCCCGGAAGGCCACCACGCGGGAGATGTCGAGCCCGACCACTTCCGCCCCCTGTTCGCGCATCCAGTCGAGGATTCGTGTGTTGAAAGCCTCGTTCCAAAGATCGAGCTTGAGCACGCGCTTGCCTCGCAGGCTCCCCACGGAACGCTCCAGCAAGGCGATCTCACAGAGACGGTAGTACCGAGTGCTCGGCGCGGCGTGAAAATCGCGCACCGACGCTGCGATCCGATCCCAGTCCTGGCGCTGCCGCTCGCGCAGGTCCCGGGTGGCTTCATCCCACCTCAACACATTCATGTTTCGATTCCCTCAACCAGTCGATCGTACGGGCCAACCCCTCGGCCAGCGAGAGGGGGCAATACTCCAGATCCCGCCGACCTCTGTCGGAGCTGAAACGCCACTCCCGCAGAAGAACCTGGACGGCCGTAGCATATCCGCTCCCCGTGTCGGATTTCCGCAATCGGTCGGTGATTCGCGCTACGGCGAGCGCTGGTCCAGCGGGCAGCGAGAGCGTGGCGACGGGCCGCAGGCCGGCGAGCGACAGGACGAGCCGGCCGAAGTCGCGAGGCGCGATTTCCTCGCCGCCCAGCACGTACTCCTCTCCCACGGCGCCGCGCCGCTCGGCGGCGAGGAGGCCGCGAAGCACGTCGTCCACATGGACCAGGTTGCGCGCCTGCCGGCCGCCTGCCACGACCCGCACGACGCGCTGTCGCAGGAGCCGGCGGATCTCGGAGGTGACCCGGTTGGGATGGGACGGATGATCCGGGCCGAAGACGATCGTGGGGCAGACGGTGACCGCCCGGAGCCCTTCGGTGACGAGCCGCCGGATCTCCTGGCCGGCACGTGCCTTGGATTTCGCGTAGGCGCCAAACGGGAGGCCGTCGCCGTCCGACGGCCCGTGGATCAGGGCCGTCGAGACATGGATGAACCGGCCCACTCCGGCCTCCAGGGAGCGCCGGGCCAGCTCGGCCGTCGCGCGGACATTGACCTCTTCCATCTCCAGGGCACGGACGCGGGGATGGTTGCGGATGGCAGCAAGGTGGAAGACCGACATCCCGGCCGCGAGCCCCGGAGCGTACGAGGCCGGATCGCGGAGGTCGCCGGAGACGATTCGGAGCGCCGGATGGCGAAGATCGTTAAGTACCTCGGGATCCCGGCAGAGCGCGACGACGTTGCGTCCCGCGTCCAGCAGGGCCCGGACCAGCGGACGGCCCAGGAACCCGGAGGCGCCCGTGACGAGAGCGCTCATCCCCCAAGCTCCGGGGGAGACAGATCCTCCACGCCTTCCGCCCGCCGGACCAGCCGGACCGTCCCGTCGGCTTCGAGGAGGTAGACCGCCGGCGAGAGCCCCGCGTAGGAGCTGGCGCGGGAGATCGAGTACGCCCCCGCGTCGCAGAAGGCAAGGCCGTCGCCGGGCGCGAGCACAGGCAGGCGGCGGTGCTGGTCGAGCACGTCGAGGGTGTTCAGGGTGCAGCCGGACAGGTTCCAGAAGCGCTCAGTGCCATCTGATTCGGATAGGGGAAGGATGCGCCGGGCGAAGAGCAGGGGCGACTCGGGCAGGTGGTTGCGGCTCGCGTCCAGAAAGAGCCAGCTCCCCCGGACGGCGCGGACGCGGGTGATGAGCACCGCCGCGTCTCCCACGATCGACCGGCCCGGCTCGGCCGCGAGGATCGGCGGTGTTGAGAGACCGGACGTCTCGACCAGCTCGCGGAACCGCGCTCCC
>JANOCF010000923.1:0-2475 GCA_031412055.1 Holophagales bacterium
GAACCATGCGGCCTGAAGGGCCGCGAGAACGGGCAGCACCGCTCGCAAGCGGGCTCTCGCGGCCCTTCAGGCCGCACCCTTCTTTATTGTCGTTCACCCCGGGGCATCGGCCTGCGGCCTCAGCCCTGGGCTCCGCTCTGCCGGCCCGTTGGGCCGGGGGCGCCAACCACGTCTGAAGACAAAGTTAGCGCGTATGCCCCTTGTGGGTGCCCGTTCGGAGGGCGACCCCTTCCGGAGGGTGGCCACAAGGGCCACCCCTACATCTATCCATCAATCGGACTGTGACGAGGTCCTACCCGCCGCCCCGCAGTTCCAGACCCGTCGCCAGAACGCTCGGCGCGCCGATCATCCCTTCCAGCGGGAGGAAGTTGAGGTCGCGGCCGACTCCGATGATCCCCTGGAGGAGGTCGGAGATGCCGCCGCAGAGCCAGGCTCGGGACACGGGCGCGCTCGCCCGGCCTCCCTCCACCGCGAAGCCGCAGACCGGCAGGGCGAAGGTGCCGCCCGCGAGATCGAAGCTTCCGCCTCCCGTGACGTCGATCAGGTAGTAACCGTGCGCCATGGAGCCGAGCAGCGACGCCACCGGGATCCGGGGGTCCGGCTTGAGATAGAGGTTGGTGGGGCAGGGCATGGGCAGGTCCCGCCAGCCCGGCCGGCGCATGCAGCCCGAGGGCGCGCCCAGCCCGGGATGCGACTCGGACTGCCACCAAGTGAGGAGAGACTGCTTGAAGACGCCCTCCTCCACCAGCACCACCTCGCGCGTCGGCACCCCTTCGCCGTCCACCGGCGCCTCCAGCGCGCCTCCGGGGAGGCGGCCGTTGTCGATCAGGGTCAGGTTCTCGCTGCCGATGCGGCCCCGGCGGTCCCGCAGTCCGGCCACGAGGGTGCCGGCCCGGGGTCCGACCAGCAGCGGCAGCAGGCCGGAGAGGAGCCGCACGACCACCGGTGGAGCGAGGAGGAACTCGCCGCCGTCCCGGTCGGGCGGAGCACCCTGGGCGGTGACCGCCAGGCGGTCGGCCAGACGTCGCGCCAGGGCCGGCGGATGGAACCGCCGCGCCTCCCGCGCCGCCAGGTAGACCGCGGCCGTGGTGGCGCAACGTCCCGGACCCGCCGGACCCGCGGCCTCCAGGTAGAGCGTGGCCACCCGGCTGCGATACCGGGCGCGCACTCCCCGGCTGTTCACGATCTCGCTCTCGCTGGAGCCGTCTTCCAGGGCCGCCTTGACGAGGCGGGCGCCCGGCAGCTCGGAGGCCAGCTCCTTGCCCAGGCTCTCCAGGAGCTTGAGACCTTCGCGCTCGCCCACCAGCGGCGCGTCGAAGTCCGAAGGCTCGCTCCATTGCCCGAGGGTAGGGTTGGACGGCTGCTCCGGCTCGGGCAGGCGGATCGGCCGGCTCGTGGCCTCGGGCCAGGACCAGTCCCGCGACGGCTCGCCCGTGCCCAGGGCGAAGAAGGAGCGCCGGGGATCGCCTGCCCGCACCGCCCAGCCCTGCTCCTGGCTGAACACCGAGGTTTCGGTGAGCGGGGTCGTCTCCAGCCGGCGGGAGCGTCCCTTCTTGGCGAAGACCTCCACCTCGGGCAGCCCGCGCCGGATGAGCGACGTCATGACCTCCTGGAGGAGCGTCGCGGTTACGGTGAGAGTCGTCATACCGGGCCTCCTTCGGGGAGCACTTCGACTCCCTCCATCCGCAGCGACGGGGCGGTCGCCCAGACCGGCATCTTCTGACCGTCCTTGGCGCACCAGCCGGCGCCCGCCGCCCGGGACTCGCTGCCCACGGCGGTCACCCGGGTGAGAAGGTCGGACACCCGGCCGCGCAGCCGGCAGGGACCGACGACTTCGGTCAGTCCTCCCTGGCGGATGCGGCGGGCGAAGGGGAGATGGAGCCGGAACTCCCCGGAGATGGGATCGAGCGCGCCGCGGCTGGCCTCCTGCAGATAGAGGCCGCCGCCCGCGCCGGTCAGCAGGTCGCTCTCGGAGCTGTCCCCGGGCAGCATCTCCAGATGGGTGGACCGCGGTCCGGGAGGCAGATGGCGGGTGCCGCGCCGTCCGGCTCCGGGGAGCAGGACCGGCGAGGTGCGCGCCCAGAGGAGAACCGCGAGCGGCTGCTCCACGACTCCGCCCCGGAGGAGCCAGCGCCGGAACACGGCCGATCCCTCGTCGTCCGTGGTGCGGCGCAGCCCGGGAGGCGCCGCCGCCGGATCGTCCAGGACGTCGAGGGAAGACGCCGCCATGGCGACTCCCACGGCCGACTCGGGGTTTCCGCCCTGGGCCAGGACGTCGGCCTCCAGGGCATGCGCCACGGCCTCATGGAGGAGCACGGCCACCGCCGCCGGACCGAGCACGGCCACGCCCCGGAACGGCTCGGGAGGAGAGGCTGCCCGGGCGCGGAACAGGGCCACGAGGGAGGACGCGAAGCTCTCGATGGCCTCGGCATCCAGCCGCGGGTGGAGGGAGCCGTGGCTTCCCCAGACCGACTC
>JANOCF010000924.1:0-5110 GCA_031412055.1 Holophagales bacterium
CGTCATCGGCGTGGTCGCCGACGTCCGGCACCAGGGGCTCATGACCGACGCGCAGCCCGCTGCCGACGTCTATTTGCCGATCCTGCAACTCCCCTGGCGGCCCCTGACCATGAACTTCCTGGTAAGGCCAAAAGGGGAGACCTCGCCCTACAACCTCGTGCCCGCGTTGCGCCGGGAGATGAAAACGATCGCTCCCGATCTGCCGGTCTATGACATCGCCACGCTGGAGGAGCGGCTCGAGGAGCAGACAGCGAAGGCCAGGTTCCAGATCCTTCTGGTCAGCCTCTTCACTGTCATGGCGCTGGTACTGGCGTCGGTCGGAATCTACGGCGTCGTGGCCTACAGCACCGCGCAGCGCACCCGGGAGATCGCGATCCGCATGTCCCTGGGAGCCGACCGCCGCAGCGTGCTGCTCATGGTGGTCGGCCGCGGTGCCCTGCTGGCGGCAATCGGCCTGGGATTGGGGCTGGTCGCCGTGTTCCTGGTGAGCCGGCAACTGGTGAGCCTGCTGCACGGCGTCAGCGCCACCAACCCGATGATCCTTGGCGGAGCCGCCCTGGTGCTGTTCCTGGTGACGCTCGCCGCCAACTACTACCCGGCCCGCCGGGCCGCGAATCTCGAGCCGGTGACGGGACTCCGCACCGATTGACCGGAGCGCTTGATCGGAGCGCTTGATCGGAGAAGAAGCCCTATGGAAAAACGCAACAGAACCGGCCTGACCCTCGCGGCCGTCCTCGTCCTGACGCTGGCATTCGGCGTCATCGCCGCCGCGCTGGCCGTGGGCAAGCCCGTGCTCTGGGACCAGCCTCCCTACAAAGATCCGTCGCGCCTCGTGGAGATGAGCGGAGTCTTCGAGGAGAAAGGCGAAGTGCAGCCGTGGGCCGTCGGCCATCTCGACTTCCTCGACTGGCGCCGGCAGAACCGGGTCTTCGAATCGGTCTCCGCCTTTACGGTCACCGACCAGGTCGCCTTCAACCTCCTTGCCGGCGACGACCTGGAGCGCCTCAACGGCGAGCTGGTGTCGCACACCTACTTCCAGACCCTCGGGATCGAACCCGCCCTGGGTCGTTTCTTCAGCGCCGAAGAGGATGGAACGCCGTTCATCCATCCCGTGGTGGTGCTGAGCCATGACCTGTGGCAGCGCCGGTTCAGAGGAGACCGCGCCATCCTGGGCCGCAACGTCAACCTCAATGGCAAGGACTGGCAGGTGGTGGGCGTGGGACCGGCGGGCTTCCGCGGCGTCCCGGACACCTCCCGGTTCTGGATCCCCTCCTCCATGGCTCCGGGGCCCGAGTACGTCGAGGTCCGCCGCATGCGCTGGCTCAATGCCGTAGGCCGCCTGAAGCCGGGCGTCACCCTGGAGCAGGCGCAGGAGGACATGAACCGCGTCACCGCTGCCCTGGCGCGGCAGTATCCCGACCAGAACCAGGGCATCGGGGTCCTGCTCCAGCCGGTCCGGGACTTCGCCTATGGCGCCGATCTCAAAAAGGCGTTGCGCCGGGTTCTCCTCGGGGCGGTCGCAGTGCTGCTGCTGGGGCTGATCGACGCGGCGGGCCTGCTCCGGCTTCAGCCCGCGGAAGGCTCGGTCCGCAGGGGGATCCTGGTGGCCGTCGCGGCGGCGGTCCTCGGCCTGGTCCTTGCCGCCTGGGCGGTCGCTGCCCTGGTCCCCACGAGCGGGCTCACCTTTCCGGGTTATGCCCGCCTCACGCCGGGACCGGCGCTCATCGCGGGCCTGCTGGCGCTGGCGCTGGTCTGCGGCGCACTCGCCGGGCTCTTGTCGCGAGGGGGCCGTCCGGTCCGGGCGCTGGTCGCCGTGGCGGCGGCAATCCAGGTCGTCCTGGCCCTGGGCCTGCTCGCCCGTGCCGGTACGATGACCCGGGACTTCCGCCAGGTGGTGAATCAGGATCTGGGCTTCCGCCAGGACGACCTGCTCACCATGCGCCTCGACCTGGAGAAGCCGCAGTACGCCAGGGACACCGACGTGGCGCGGATTGCCGGCGAATACCTCCGCCGTCTGGAGAGCCTGCCGGAGGTGGAGAGCGTCGCCCTCACCGGGCCTACCATGGCCACCGACGAATGGGCCGCCGCCTTCGTCACCGCGGAGGACCATGACAACCCGGAGAGCGTCGACGGCACCTACAAGATCCTGTCGCACGGCTCCAGCCCCGATTTCTTCAAGGTGATGGGCATCCCCGTCCTGCAGGGCCGCCCCTTCAACTTCCAGGACATCCAGGGCTACCATGTGATCCTGAGCAAGAGCATGGCCGACGCGGTCTGGCCGGGGCAGAACCCGCTCGGCAAGCGTCTCAAGTTCAGCGCCCGCAAGGTACAGCCGCGACCGTGGCTGACCGTGGTCGGCGTGGTCGCGGACGCCCGTTTCCAGGGGTTCTTCAAGAACGAGCGGCCCGCGCCGGACTTCTATCTTTCGGTGCTCCAGCAGCCGGTGCGGCTGCCGATGACCCTGAACCTCCTGGCCCAGCCACGAACCGGCGTCTCCATGGAGAGGCTGGAAGCGGCCCTGCGGCGCGGGATCCTGGCGGTCACCCCCGACACGCCGCCTTATGATGTAGCGACGCTGGAGCAGCGGCTCGAAAGACAGACCTGGAAGGCCAGGTTCGAGATTCTGATCGTGGGCCTCTTCGCCGCCGTGACCCTGGTGCTCGCCGCGGCGGGCGTCTACGCCGCCCGGGCCCGGCCGGCAGGATCGGCCGGGCAGGGAGCCGGCGAGCTTCGACGCGAGGAGAGTCACGCTTCGCCGCGCCAGGCGGCACGTTAGGTACAGCAGGCGATCGCGGGAGGGTGTGAACGGTTTGTCGTTTTTTAATCCATGGAGCCGGTCTTCGCGGCCGGCCCGGCCACCGCAGCTGCGACGTTCGCGGCAGGAGAAAACATTGCGTAAACAGAATCGGCGTCCATTGTCCATCGTCCTGGGTCTCGGAGCCCTGCTCGTCGCCGGGGCTGCCTTCGCGGCCGACCCCAAGGTGAGCCGCAACGTCCAGGTCAACGATCCGCAGCAGATCTTCCCGGAGGGGCTGCAGACCCGGAACACCACCACCTTGGCGGCCAGTGACGACGAGAAGAACCTGCTGGCGGGCTGGGACGACTTCGAGGGTTTCTGCGGTCTGCTCCGGGAGTGCCCGCCGCCGGCCGTTCCGGGGATCTCGGGCTACGGCTTCTCGACCGATGGCGGCAAGACCTGGACCGACGGCGGCACCCCGCCTCCGATCGGCGAGGCGTTCACGGCGGGACATCCCTGGGTCGACCGGGGAGGGAGAAGCCGGCAGGGGGGGCGTCGCGGCGAAGAGGTCTTCTATTTCGTCAGCCGCATGCAGGCTGGCACTTCGGGCTCGGTGGGCCTCGGCGTGCACCGTGGCCACTTCGCCGCAGGCACCTTCGTCTGGGATGACGCCCAGCTCCTCGCGCCGACCACGGCGGGCGACTTCTTCAGCCGGCAGGCCGTCGCCGCCGCCAAGGACGAGAGCGGGGCCGCCTACATCGTGCAGAGCAACATCATCAACCTGTGCGACACGCCGGGCTTCGGTTTCGGCCAGATCGAGGTCTTCCGCACCCATGATGGTGGCGACTCCTGGCAGGGTCCGGTCGTGGCCAGCGCCGATGCTGCCGACGTGAGCGACCCCGCCGATCCGGACTGCGGCGCCACCGGCTCGCAGCAGGTCGCCCCGGCGCCTGCGATCGGACACCGTGGAGAACTCTACCTGGTCTGGCAGTACGGGCCGACGTTCGACGCGGAGGGCAACGCCTCGACCACCTCGCGGATCGCCTTCTCGCGCTCGCTGAACGGGGGCGTCACCTTTGAGCAGCCCAAGTTCCTCGCCAACATCAACAACATGCGCGACAATCCGCCGGTCGGCTACGGCAAGAACCGCATGAACGACCAGCCCCGCATCGCCGTCGCCACCCGGGGCCGCAATCGCGGGCGCGTCTACGTCACCTTCTACCAGGCGGAGCAGCCGGTCTCGTCGGCGCCCACCGCGCAGTCGGCGGTCTCTTCGGACATCTACATCACCTGGTCGGACGACAAGGGCGTCACCTGGAGCACACCGAAGCGCATCACCACGGCGGTCCCGGCCACGGGCGTGAAGCGGTTCTGGCCCACGGTCGCGGTCCGGCCGGGCGGTGAGGTCGACGTCGTGTACATGGAGAGCCACGAGGTCCAGGTCACGGCCGATCCCATCGACGTCGAGTGCAGCGTGCTCATCGGCGGCGGCCAGCGCCGTGCGGGTCCGCTGAGCTCGCTGGTCGACACCTTCTGGATCCAGTCGCAGAACGGCGGCGCCACCTTCGGTGCACCGGTGCGGGTCTCCAGCGAGACCAGCAACTGGTGCGAGGCCGACTACCTGGGCGTCGGCGCGCTGTACTCCAGCCACGGCGACTATCTCGGAATCGCCTCGGGATGGAACCGGACTTTCACTCTGTGGCCCGACAACCGCGAGGGCGTGGTCGACGTGTTCTTCGCCGAGGTGAGGACCAAGAAGTAGAAAAACGGCTGCGCAGTGAGAGGGGCGGGAGAAGGGCAGCCGTCTCCCGCCTCCCGCCTTTCTTTTCAACCGGCTTCGTGGACCTCGCGGGCGGCGCGGTTGCCGGACTCCAGCGCCCCTTCCATCGTGCGGGCCAGCCACGACGTGTGCTCCCCGGCGAAGTGGATCCGTCCTTCCGGCTTCATCAGCTCCGGCAGCCACTCGCTCATCTGTCCGGGCTTCCACCACGCATACCCGCCTCCAGCCCAGGGATCGGTGCCCCAGACGTAGGAGGTACCGCCCTCGAAGTGGCTGCGGAATCCGGGGTGCGCCTTCTCCAGGATCTCGACCGCATAGGCGAGCTGCGCGTCGAGGTCCAGCGCGCCCACGCGCGCGGCCTCTTCCCCCTTCATGTGGCATTCGAGCACGGCCCGCGGCCCCGCGTCGGCCGCCCTGGAGAACGGATGCTCGGCCTCGAGATCGATCGGCAGATCGGTCGAGACGCTGCCGGCGCGGCCCGCGTCGGCCCAGAACCGCCGCCGCGACTGCGCGAAGATGCGCGTGACGGGCGAGTACTCCAGCTTCTCGAAGATCTCCCGCTTGCGGACGGAGAGCGCGGGGATGAGCTCGAT
>JANOCF010000925.1:0-3955 GCA_031412055.1 Holophagales bacterium
GCATCCTGATCGACCCGAACGGAGGTCGGTGATCGACCACCGGGGCGGCTCCGGGAGGGCCGCCCCGGAGACGATCTATGAGACACTAATACAGTCTATTTTTTTCTTCTTGTGAGGGATGAGATGGCAGGAGACCGCAGCCACCACCCCGGCCCGGCCGAACTGGATCGCTTGCTCCTGGGCGAGCTGTCTTCCAGAGAGGCATCCCATGTCGTATCCCACCTTCTGACCGGCTGCGAGAGCTGCCGCCAGCGGATGGAATCCCTCGCGGCGGTGCTCTTCGCCCCCGACCTCGTCCCGGACGCTCCGGTGGAGGTCGGTTCCGAGTACGACTTCCCTCTCTTCCGTGCCTTCGCCGCAGCTCGCCGCTATGCCCTGGCCGTGGTCCGGGAGCAGCGCGAGGTTGAGCACGACCGGGCGGACATCTCCCTGCGGGAGGTGCCGCCTCCGGAGCCATCCGGCGCCTGGCAGCGTTGCGAGCAGTTCCTGGACCGATGCCGCGAGCTGCGCCACAGCGATCCCGAAGCGATGGTGGCCGCCGCCTCCCTGGCCGTGAGCCTGGGCGAGCGGATCGATCCCCAGCTTCACGGCTCCCGGGCGCTCGCCGATCTGCAGGCCAGGGCCTTGTCCGAGCGGGGTAACGCCCGCCGTGTGGCCGACGACCTCCAAGGCGCGGGGGCGGATCTCGCGCGCGCACTGGAGCGAGCCGGCGAAGGCACCGGAGACCCCCATCTCCTCGCCCGCCTGATAGACCTCACAGCCTCCCTGCGCACGGATCAGCGACGGTTTGACGAGGCCTTCCAGCTCCTCGACTGGGTGCACGCCATCCACCTGGAGCTGGGCGAGAGCCACGAGGCTGGACGCGCGCTGATCAGCAAGAGCAACGCGGCGGCCTATGCCCTGGATCTGGGAGAGGCCGTACGGCTCCTCGCCCAGGGGCTGGCCTTGATCGATGCCGACCGGGATCCGAAGCTGGCTCTGGCCGCGATTCACAACCTCCTGTCCCACCTGGTGGATGCCGACCAGCTCGTCGAGGCGGCCCGTCTAATCGGCGAGAGCCGGCCTCTTTACGCCTCTCAGGGCGGCCGGCTCGAGCGGCTCAAGGCGCGCTGGCTCGAGGGGCGGATCTCTTCGGGTCTGGACGACCCTGCCGCCGCTGAGCGTGCCTTCCATGAGGTCCGCACAGGTTTCGAGGAGGCCGATCTCCCGTACGACATGGCCCTGGTGTCGCTGGATCTGGCCGCCCTCTGGCTCGATCAGGGACGAAACCGGGAGATCCAGCTCCTGCTCGACGAGACCGTAGCCATCTTCCGCGACCGCGGCATCCGTCGCGAGGCGATCGCGGCGCTGCTGATGCTCCGGGAAGCCTTTGAGCGGGAGCGTGCGACCGCGGCCCTGCTGCGGACGGTCGCCTCTGAGCTGCAACGCCTGGAGAACGAGCCCTCTCCGCGCGCGAGCGCCGTCTAGACCTTCTCGTCGCGCGGCTCGCGGCGGCTCAAAGCCGCCTGGACGGCCCCCTGCACGAGCTTTTCCAGCTCCTGAATCCCGAGCTGCGGACGTGCCGCCGATCTTTCTTCCAACTTCTCCCGACCAAAGCCGAGCCTCTGGAGGCGTTGCCGCAGATCCTCGATCCGGATCGTGCCTTCCTCCGGATCGGCGGCAGGATAGAGGACCTCGAAGAACAGGCCGGGCTCGAGCTCCAGCGCTCGCAGGATGGCGAGGATATGGCGGAGCTTGAGCTCCACATCTCCGGAGAGGACCCGGCCGATATAGCCGGGAGCGGCGTCCAGCCGTCTCTCCAGCTCTGCCACGGGAACAGCCGCCGTCTGGATCAGCGATTCCAGCAACCGGGTCGCCCGGCGAACCTCGTTCTCGATCGTCAACCCGATTCCACCTGGTACCGTCAGGCGAGATCGCCGATCCAGAGGACATGCTGGGCGAGAGGCCCGTCGCGAAGGTTGTCGCGCAGACGCGCGTCCGCGGTGAGCACGGGGCAGCCCGCCTGGATCGCCAGGGCCAGGTAGAAGGCGTCGTAGAGTCCGATCCTCTCCCGAAACGTCAAGGAGAGTGCGTCCTGGGCGAGGTCGGAGATCGGCTTGAGATCGAGGGGGGCCTTGTGAAGGGCAGCCAGGATCCGCTTCGCCGTGCTCTCGTCGATCTCCTGCCGCCGAACCCGCTCGCGGACAAGCGCGGCCATCTCCACGTGCAGAAGGTCTGGGGCGACAAGCTCGATCCTGGCAGCCTGGAGCAGGGACTCGGCCAGCTCCGTGTGCTCCTCCGGGAAGTACCACTGGGCCGCGACGCTGGCATCGACGACGAAGCGCTTCACTGCCGCTCCCTCGCAGCCCGCAGGAGCTCGGCACTACTGCCGAGAGAACTTCCGAGAGCGCCGGGAGCGCGGCCGGAGATCCCCTCGCGGATGCGCCGCGCCAGGATCAAGGCACGGGTGCGGGAGAAACCGAGAGCGTCTTCAAGGACCACCTTGGCCTCCTCCGCGACCTCGCGGCCGCGCAGGTCCGCACGGCGGCGAAGCTCTTCCATGACCTCGGGATCGACATCGTTCAGAACCAGGTGAGCCATGGGATGATCCTACCCCATCGAGGCTTGATCGCAGCCTCTTGGGGCACCTCACGGAGAGGTTCGGCGGAACGTTCAGCGAGCCTGGACCATCACAGGCCTGAGGTCTTCGTGCCTCATGGCGATCCAGGTATCCGGTATGGATTTCTCGACCCGGGCGAAGACCTTGTCATACGCCGCCGAAGGCACCTCGGGACGCAAAAGCATGGCAATTTTGCGCGAGCAGAACTCGCAGCCTTTCATCAGGTGAACGACGAGGGATCGGTTCTCAGCCGGGGAGGTCCTCCCCGTCGCGAATCGTTCCAAGCAGCTTTCCGACACTGGATGTTCCATGTTGTGACTCCCTCTGCGGTGCCATCCTCGGTCCCAAGCACTTTGCCCGGCCCGCAGCGTCACCAGGACGCTTTTTATCGCAACACGCAAACATCTTGCCAACTTAACATCCAGGAGGAGACTCGTACCTTGCGACGAGAAGTTGTCGGGGAAGTGACAATAATTTTAAAACGTCTATCGATCCATGACCCTCCGCAAAAGCTCCCGTAGAGGGACGACAGGTATCGCTTCTCCCCAGCTTCCGGCATGTCCGGAGACGTAGGCAGCACGCGCCCCCGGGGAGCCTCCAGCGTCACTCTGGCAGCGCCGAGGTGTCCGCCACGCTGCCAAAGCGGCCTGCCGGGTTCCTGTACGTCTTGCTGTTCCCGGTCTGGGTGTCGAGGACCGTGATCTCGTACTCGACGTTGGTCAGGGCGCCGAAGAAGACCCAGAAGTGGCCGTTGAGGCCCCGGCCATCCAGGACCTTCACGACGACCTCCACGTTGGCCGGCCCGAAAAACCAGAAGTAGCCGGTATCCGAGGTCAGCGCTACAGCCTGCCCGGCTCCCTGGGTGCCCTGGGCCTTCCAGGAGAGGGAGACCCGGAACCGACTGCCGTTCAGACAGAGGTCGGTCGGACCCGGGGCGCAGGTGGCAGCCTCGGCCGTCCGCAGCTCGAGCGGCTCTGTCACAGGCAGAGAAACGCCCTGCGCGGAGGTCTTGCCAGCCGGGAAGGCGCTGGTGTCGCCGATGCTCGCCAGCCGTCCGGCCGGGTTGCTGTAGGTCCGGACCCGCCCGGTCGCGGTGTCGGTGACCTTCAGGGAGTACTCGACGTTGCTGAGCGCCCCGTAGAAGACCCAGAAGTTGCCGTTCAGGGGCCGGCCGTCGAGCACCTTCACGACCAGCTCGACGTTGCTCTCGTTGAAGAACCAGAAGTACCCGGTATCCGAGGTCAGGGACACCGCCTTGCCCGATCCGATGTTGCCTTGAAAGTCCTTCCATGCCACTTCGACCACGAAGCGGTCGCCATTCAGGCACAAGGTCGGGCCGGAGGTGCAGGCCGACGC
>JANOCF010000926.1:0-1598 GCA_031412055.1 Holophagales bacterium
CACCGCGCCCTGCTGGATGAGCCGGCGTGCCTCGCCGTTGCTCGGCGCCAGGCCGGCCGCGACGAGCAGCTTGGGCAGCGCCCAGACACCCTCCAGCTCGCTCTCCGGGACCTCGTCCGGCACGCCGCCCCCGGCGAAGACCTTCTCGAACTCCTCCTCGGCCAGCCGGGCGGCCTCGTCGCCGTGAAGCTCCGCGACCAGGCGGCGGGCGAGCTCCTGCTTGACCGACTTGGGGTGCAGCTCGCCCGACTCCGCGCGGACGCGCCGGGCGTCGATCTCCGCCTTGGGGAGGTCTGTCAGCAGCAGGTACCAGTCCCACATGAGGGAGTCGGGGATGGACATGGTCTTGCCGTAGATCTCCTTGGGCGGGTCCTCCACGGCGATGGCGTTGCCGAGGCTCTTCGACATCTTGTCCGTGCCGTCGGTCCCCACGAGCAGGGGGACGGTGAGGACGACCTGCGGCTCGAGCCCCTCCTCCTTCATGAGGTCGCGGCCCACGAGCAGGTTGAAGATCTGGTCGTGACCGCCCAGCTCCACGTCGGCCTTGAGCACGACGGAGTCGTACGCCTGGGCGAGCGGGTAGAGGAGCTCGTGGAGGTGTATCGGCCGGCCCTCCTGGAAGCGCGTGCGGAAGTCCTCGCGCTCCATCATCCGGGCGAGGGTGTAGCGTCCGGCCAGGCGGACCATCCCGTGGGAGCCGAGCTGGCCGAGCCAGCGGTCGTTGTTGTCGACCACGGTCGCCTGCTCGTCCAGGATGTGGAAGACCTGCTTCTGGTAGGTCCTGGCGTTGGCCTCGACCTCCTCCTCGGTGAGCTGGGGCCGGGTCGCCTTCTTGCCCGTGTGGTCGCCGATGCGGGCGGTGAAGCCGCCGATCAGGAAGATCACCCGGTGGCCGAGCTGCTGGAAGTGCCGCATCTTGCGGATGAGCACGGTGTGCCCGAGATGGAGGTCCGGCGACGACGGATCGAAGCCGGTCTTGACGGTCAGCGGCTGGCCGGTGCGGCGCGACCTTTCGAGCTTGAAGCGGAGCTGGGCCTCGTCGACCAGGTCGACGGCGCCGCGCCGGAGCAGATCCATCTGCTCCTCGACGGGGAGGAACTCTCGGCCGGACATGTCAGAAGTTGATGTACTCGAGCTCGGGTTGCAGGATCTGGGCGCCCCGGGCTGTCGCGCTGCTCCCGCCAGACACCTCGCTGCGCAGGCTCGGGCGCTTGACTCGCAGGACCACGTAGGCACCGAACACGGCGGCGAACATCCGCATGCGGGCGCGGAAGCCGCTCACCAGGCCGCGCTTCTTCTCCTTCACCAGGTGCTTGAGATTGTGCAGCACGGTGGTGGTGGTCTTCAGGCCCAGCTCGCCGCAGGCCCAGTTCAGGCCGGTCTCGATGGCGAACCCCTCCAGGTGGCTCTCGGGGACGGCCTCGAAGACCTCCCGCCGCAGGCAGCGGATGCCGGACAGCAGCGGTCCGTGCTCGCGCTGGAAGTCGTTCAGGGCCGCGCCGCGGTCGCGGACGCCGACGCTCATGCCGGAGGTTCCGGACACGACCGGCTCGATCAGCCGGGTGAGCTGCTCCACGGTCAGGTTCAGGATGTCGCCG
>JANOCF010000927.1:0-2747 GCA_031412055.1 Holophagales bacterium
TGGGTGAACTCCCAGTACTCCGTCAGGCTCTCGCCCTTGTAGGCGAAGACGGGGACACCGGCCGCGGCGATCGCGGACGCGGCGTGGTCCTGGGTGGAGAAGATGTTGCAGCTCGCCCAGCGCACTTCGGCGCCGAGAGCCGTCAGGGTCTCGATCAGCACGGCCGTCTGGATGGTCATGTGCAGGGAGCCGGCGATGCGCGCGCCCTTGAGCGGCTGGCTCGGGGCGAACTCCTCGCGGATGGCCATCAGGGCGGGCATCTCGCCCTCGGCGATGTTGAGCTCTTTACGGCCCCACTCGGCGAGAGAGATGTCCGCGACGTGGTAGTCGGTGAAACTGGCAGACTTGGTTTCGGACGGGGTTGCGACGGTCTCGACGGTCATGAATGACCTCCTCGGAATACCCGGGCGACGGGGAATCTCTCACCTCCATCGACCCGGTAAGGGTTGAGGTGAGCGCCGTTTCCTGGATCCGGTCATCATGCCGGCTGTCCGAGCCTGGGAGGGATTCTCCTGCAACGCTCCTCGGACGATCTCGTTCTTGCCCCTATCTTACACCGCCAGGATCGAGCCACGGAAGAGGGGCCAGATGGGAAAACCTCTTTGATCGGCGTTTTCTTCCAGCTACCCGCCGCTCACGGCGGGCAGGATGTAGATCTCCGAGCCGTCGCGCACCGGTGCGGCGAGCCCGCCGGAATCGCGGATGTTCTGGCCGTCGACGAAGAGGTTGACGTGCGGCCGCACCTCGCCGAGCTCGGTCAACACCCGGTCGCGCACCGCCGGGCAGCGGGTCCAAAGGAGCGCCAGCGCTTCTCCTACCGAGCCTGCCGCGCCCTCGACGCGGATCTCCCCGCGGTCCCCCGCGAGCTCGCGCAAGGGACCGGGAATCATGAAGACCAACGAGACCGGCGGCATTACTCTTGCGCCCCATCGGGCAGAGAGATCCGGACCGCCTTGACCGACACCACCGGGGGAAGCCCGTCGGCCAGCTCGGACCAGCTATCGCCCTCGTCCGCGGAGCCGAACAGCTTGCCGCTCCGCGTCCCGAAGTAGACCCCCGCCGGAGCGAGCGAATCGACGGCCATCGCGTCGCGAAGCACCGTCTCATAGGCGTCCGCCTGCGGCAGTCCCTGCGCCATCGGCTCCCAGCTCGCCCCGGCGTCGCGCGTCCGGTAGACGCGGAGCTTCCCCTCGGGAGTGCAGCGGAACTGGTCCGACTCCAGCGGCACGATCCAGGCGCAGTCCGGATCTTCCGGATGGACCACCATGCCGAAGCCGAAATCGGAAGGCACGCCGTTGGCGATGTCGGTCCAGCTCTCGCCGCGGTCGTCGCTGCGGTAGAGGCCCCAGTGGTTCTGCAGAAACATGCGCTCCGGCTGCCGCTTCGACTGCGCGACCTTGTGGACGCACTGGCCGAACTCCGGGTTCTTGTCGGGCAGGAAGTCGGCGCGCACGCCCTGGTTCGACGGCCGCCAGGTCGAGCCTCCGTCCTCGGTCACGTACATGCCGCCCGTGGACACCGCGATCCGAATCCGCTGCAAGTCGATGGGATCGAGGAGGATCGTATGCAGGCAGAGACCGCCGCCGCCGGGCTGCCAGAGCGACCTCTGCGGATGGTTCCAGAGCCCTTCCATCAGCTTCCAGGTCTCGCCGGCATCCTCGGAGACGAACAGGGCCGCCGGCTCGACGCCGCAGTAGAGCGTGTCGGGCTCCGTATCGCGGCCCGGCACGACCTGCCAGATCTGTCGCAGCGCGGCTCCGCTCCCTTCCGGGAACTTCACATTCGCCTCCTCGGGATTCGTCCAGCTCCGGCCGAAGTCGTCGCTCGTCTGGAGCAGCCCGCCCCAATGCATGCTGTACGGGCCGGCCCAGATGCGGTGCCGTCCTGCCCGGCCGTCGTAGGCCATGGAGTAGACGGCATTGCCCGGGAAGTACGGTCCTCCCATTTCCCACTCCCCGCGTCCCTTGTCCGCGCGAAGAAGGAACGCACCTTTCATGGTGCCGACGAGAAGAAGGACATCCCCATTCCGAGGGGTGATGTGACGGGTCGAGGGCATGGACTGTTCTCCTGTCGTTACCTGGCTCGGGGCTCGCTCGTGCTCTCGGAAGATACCAAACAACCCGTCTCCAGGGAACTTGCCGGCGGCCTCGACTTCGTTGGAGTTTGGCGGCGGGCCTTTCCTCCTTCCTGCGTATCCCTGGATGAGCCAGAGGCTCCCATGAAAGCACAGCCAGAAACTTGACCCTATTTCGTAACAGGAGAGGCCCGCCCTGCAGTCCAAACTCAGGGTTTACGGACGGGCCTTCTACTTCACCCAGGGCCCGGTCTACGACGGCGCGATCACCATCGAAACGGCCGCCGAGGTCCAGATGGACCCGGGGACGCAGGACGTCTGGCTCGACTTCGACTCCGACCGCTGATCCGTCTTCTGCCCGTCAAACACTGCCGCCACGACCCCGCAAAGGTCGTGGCGGCACGTGCATTCAGCCTCACCAGGTCAGACTGGCAGTTCGGGTAAACGAGCGACGGCGGGTGCGATAGATGGCGCCGCCGTCCCACTATCCCCTCTGAATCCGCCGACCGTTGATATGACGATCTCGGCCTCTGAACCGGAGGGATGAACCCATGACTTCAAACCGCTTTGCCTCACCTGCCCTTTGCCTCGGTCTCTGTCTCGTCCTGGCTGCGGTGCTCGCGCCGGCCGCGGGTGCCCAGAATCTCGCGGGCTACAACTGCATCCAGAACCT
>JANOCF010000928.1:0-2784 GCA_031412055.1 Holophagales bacterium
ACCCTTCGGCCGGCTCGCGGATAGTCTGCTTTTCGTCAGAGTTCGCCAGAGTTCGCCAGAGGAGGTTTACGAAATGCGCAAGACATTGGCCATGACGGTCGCCCTGTTGGCGTCCCTGGCTGTGACGGTTGCCTCCGCGCAGGAGTCGCGGAGCCTGAGATTCGAGAAGACGGTCGACTACCGGCTCGGCAAGCTGATCGAACTGAACACCACGGTGGGCCCGGTCCGGATCTCCAAGCTGGAGATCTCCCAGCCTGAGACCGTCTCGGTCAAGGATTCGATCGTGGACCGGATGCGCGGCGGCGGTGGAGGCTCGTCCGAGACGCACGCTACGATCCGCGCCAGCTTCGACTCGGAGAACCCGGAAGAGGACGAGTGGGTCGTCACCTACACGCTCGACTTCCTCGACAGCAAGGGCAGGCTGATCGACCGGGTGGTCAAGAGCGAGGGGCTGGAGGGCGAGGCCAAGGTCGTCGAGGTCGACCACTCCACCCTGAAGTACGTGCTGCCTTTTATCGACAAGGTGAAGATCCGGCTCGAGGCCAAGTACGACTAGATGCGCTTCCACAAATGAAGGTCACCGAACATCTGGCCAAGGCCGACCGGCCGCTGATCAGCTTCGAGATCATCCCTCCCATGCGCGGGGGGGATGTCCGAGGCCTGCTCGCCCTCATCGACGACCTGGTCAAGTACCGGCCGCCGTTCATCGACATCACCAGCCACGCGGCCGAGGTCATCTACGACGAGACGCCGCTGGGCATCCAGCGCCGGGTCAAGCGCAAGCGGCCGGGCACGCTGGGCGTCTGCGCGCTGATCCAGAACAAGTACCACATCGACGCCGTGCCCCACATCCTCTGCCGGGGTTTCACCCGCGAGGAGACCGAGGACTTCCTGATCGAGCTCAAGTACCTGGGCATCGACAACGTCCTGGCGGTGAGGGGGGACGACAGCGGCTACCAGAAGCCGCTCCAGCACGGCCGCAGCGCCAACGTCTACGCCTGCGACCTGGTCGGCCAGATCACGGCGATGAACAAGGGCAAGTACCTGGAGCAGGACCTGCTGGACGCCGAGCCGTCCGACTTCTGCGTCGGCGTCGGCGGCTACCCCGAGAAGCACTTCGAGGCGCCAAACCTGCGCATCGACGTGCGCCACGTCAAGGACAAGATCGAGGCCGGCGCCGAGTACGTCGTGACCCAGATGTTCTTCGACAACCGGCACTACTTCCGCTTCCTCGATACGTGCCGCGAGGAGGGGATCACGGCGCCGATCGTCCCGGGCCTGAAGATCCTGACCTCGCAGAAGCAGCTCACCACGCTCCCCAAGAACTTCTTCGTCGAGATCCCGGACGCTCTGGCGGACGCGATCCTGTCGGCCAAGCCCGAGCACGTCGTGGACGTGGGCGTCGAGTGGGCCGTCCAACAGAGCCAGGAGCTCCTGGCCAAGGGGAGCCCGTCGCTGCACTTCTACGTCATGCAGAGCGCCTCGGCCATCAAGAAGCTGATGGAGAAGCTGAAGCTCTAACCTCCTTTGGATTGATCCCCTTTACAAGCTCGTCCTTCTCCCGATATCCTTCGCCCTGCATTACGAGCGGCCCGGCACTGCCGGGCTCGGCAACCTGGGACGGACACCCAAGGTGCCCTCTCGCTGTAGCGAGGATGCGGCCGCCCCGAGCGGCAACCAATGGTCCGCGAAGCGAAGCCAGTATCGTGATGCATTCCGAGGCGGGTTTTTTGCGTTCAGGTCCCGAAATTGGATGAATGTGGATGAATGATGAGGAGGAGAGCGTCGTGACGCATGCCAGGGATACCATCTTTGACGTACCTGTTCCGCCGCGCCCGGCCGATGTGGAGGCGCGCACCGCGGCCCTGCTCGCCGCCCTGGAGCAGCGCGTCCTCGTGCTCGACGGCGCTACCGGCACCGCCCTCCAGGGCGTGACGCTGACCGCCGACGACTTCGGCGGCCCCGAGCTCGAAGGCTGCAACGAGAACCTCTGCGAGACCCGGCCCGATGGGGTCGACGGCGTCCACGAGTCCTATCTCTCGGTGGGCTGCGACATCGTCGAGACCAACTCTTTCGGCAGCACCCCGCTCGTCCTCGCCGAGTACGGCCTCGCCCACAAAGCCTACGACCTCAACGCCGCCTCCGCCCGCATCGCGCGCGCCGCCTGCGCCCGGTACGACACCGCGGACCGGCTGCATTTCGTCTGCGGCTCCATGGGTCCGACCACCAAGGCCATCTCGGTCACCGGCGGCATCACCTTCGAGGAGCTGATCGAGCACTTCCGCGTCCAGGCGCTGGGCCTGATGGCGGGCGGCTCCGACTACCTCCTTCTGGAGACCGCCCAGGACACGCGCAACATCAAGGCCGGGCTGATCGGCATCGAGAGGGCCTTCACCCAGGCCGGCTGGAAGATCCCGGCCGCGGTCTCGGCCACCATCGAGACCACGGGCACCACGCTCGGCGGCCAGGACGCGGAGGCCCTCGCGGTCTCGCTCCTCCACGCCGACCTCCTCTACGTCGGCCTCAACTGCGCCACCGGCCCGGAGCTGATGACGGACCACGTCCGGACCCTCTCGGAGATCTGCCGCACCCGCGTGGCCTGCGTGCCCAACGCCGGCCTGCCCGACGAGGAGGGTCACTACACCGAAGGACCGGACGTGTTCGTCCGCGCCTTTACCCGCTTCCTCGACGCCGGCTGGCTCAACCTGGTGGGCGGCTGCTGCGGCAGCACCCGCGCCCACATCTCCGCCCTGGTGGAGCTGGCCCAGGGCCGTGCCCCTCGCG
>JANOCF010000929.1:0-4706 GCA_031412055.1 Holophagales bacterium
GGAGGTGGACCTGGAGGAAGGGGAGCAGGGACCGGGTTGATTTCAAACCGGTGTAGACTGTCCTCCGCAATGAAATCAAGGACATTGGCCCTGATGCTCGGGCTCTCCGTGCTCGCTGTCGGCTGCCGTTCGTTCCGCAACCGCGAGCGCCCGCCCTTCCGCAAAGTCAGCCCTCCCGTGGCGTTCGAGATCCTTCGCGACAACCCGGACGTCCTCGTGCTCGACCTGCGCTCGCGGCAGGAGTTCCTGGGCGACACCGGGCACGTCTACCGGGCGCGCAACATCCCTCTCAACCGGCTTTCGGAGCGCCTGCTCGAGATCGCCGCGTTCCGGGACGATACCTTCCTCGTCTACTGCCGGACCGGCGATACCTGCGGCGAGGAGGGGATGGCGGTCCTGGTCTCGAGCGGCTTCGAGAACGCCATCCTGATGGACGGCGGGATCGACGGCTGGATCCGTTTCGGTTTCCGGACCGTGCTGCCCGGACCTCCGGAGTCCGCTGGCGCCGAGGCAGCGCCGGCCTCTTCGGCGTCCGAAAGCTTGCCGCCGCCGTCCTGATCGGCTAAAAAGCATAGGATTGCCGCGTTCCCCCGGGAACGCTTTTTCTGCTGGAGACCTGCCTATGACCGTTCATGCCCCGATCTCCGATATCGCCGAAGCCCTCCGCGACATGAAAGCGTCCCTGGGGGACCGCATCCTGCTCGACGACGAGGTGCGCACTCTCTACCGCTCCGACTTCGGGCGAATGGTCGACAACCTGCCCGGCGCCGTCGCCCGCTGCACCTCCGCCGAGGAGGTCGCCGAGGTGATCCGCTTCTGCCGCGACCGCCAGATCCCGATCGTGCCCCGCGGCCAGGCCCATACCCAGAGCGGACAGGCCACGACCGACAGGGGCGTGGTGCTGGATACCTCCTCCATGCAGACGATCCACGAGATCGACGAGGCGGCGGAGATCGCCACCGTCGACTCCGGCGTGGTCTGGCGCGATCTGGTCCAGGCGACGGTCGAGCGCGGCCTGGTGCCCCGGGTCCTGACCAACAACCTGGGCGTGTCCATCGGCGGCACGCTCTCCATGGCCGGGCTGGGCGTGGCGAGCTTCCGCTACGGCACCCAGGCCGACAACGTGGACGAGCTGCAGGTGGTTACGGGCGAGGGCGAGATCGTGGTCTGCTCGCGGGAGCAGAACCGCGAGCTGTTCGACATGGTGCGCTGCAGCCTCGGCCAGTTCGGCATCATCACCCGCGCCAAGGTCCGCCTGCGCCGGTTCAAGCCGCTGGTCCGCAAGTACTACCTCCTCTATGACGACCTGGGCGCCCTCATGGAGGACGCGAAGAAGGTCATGAACCCGGAAAACCTGACCTTCTCGTCGCTGGAGTCCTGGTGCACGCCCTGCTTCCAGGGCATCCGCAAGATCGGCGAGGGGATGGAGCTGTGGGAGGGCGTGCAGACGTTCGCCGTCTGGATGTACCCCCTCCACCTGACCGTGGAGTACGAGGCCGGCCAGGAGCCGGACGATGCGGCGGTGCTGCAAGGCCTCAAGCCCTACAAGCACGTGGAGACCAGCGAGTTCACGCAGCTCGAGTTCTGCGAGCGGATGGTCCCGGTGTTCGACCTCTGGCGCCGCGGCGGCTACTGGAACATGGCCCATCCCTGGATGGAGACCACCCTGCCTTGGGACACGGCGCAGGAGTATATCGAGGCGGTGCTGTCCAACACGCCGCCGCAGGCCCTGGGACCGGGCGGCCACGTCCTCCTCTGGCCGGCTCGCACCGCGGGCTCGGACGTGCCGCTGTTCATGCACCCGGAAGGGGAGTACGTGATGGGCTGGGGTATCCTGCCCGGCGTGCCGCACGAGTACCTGGAGCGCGCTCTCGCCAACCTGGACATGGCCAGCGAGCTGTCGATCCACTACGGCGGCAAGCGCTACCTCTCCGGCTACGTCACGTTCGATACGGCGGAGAAGTGGGCCAACCACTACGGCGACCAGTGGGAGCGGGTCCTGGCCGCCAAGAAGCGGTTCGATCCGGACCGCGTCCTGTCGCCGGACTTCGTGCAGTACGAGTAGGAAAGGAAGAGAAGGAAGGGTGTAGGGGCGCAGCATGCTGCGCCCCTACGTCGTTCAGGTCTCGCTCAGTTCCGGTAGCGGTCGTTGTACCGGTTCTGGTCCCGGTCGTAGTAGCCGTTCCGCTGCTCGACGCGGTTCTCGAAGGCCCGGGCGCGCCGCCCGGTCCAGTTGTTGCGGTTGCCGAAGATCCCGCCGTCCAGGTTCTCGTGGTAGTAGACCGACCGGTGACGGCGGTCCGCCCACAGCGCCCTGACATCGGTGACCTCGAAGGCGGTGCCTTCCCAGTCGCAGTGGCCGCCGTCCACCACCCGGCCCACCAGGCGGGCGTGGTCGCCGGTGCGCAGCCCGTAGGTGTTGCCCACGAGCATGTACAGGGTGCCGTCGTCGTCCCGCAGGGCCTGGCACTCGTAGCCCTCGTTGGTCAGGTGGCCGTCGACCGCGATGCTGTCGCCGAAGTTGTACCGGCCGCGGCTGCCCACGTAACGGTCGTTGTAGTCGCGGCCGTTGTTGTCGTAATAGCGACCGCCGGAATCACGGTAGTAGCGGCCGGCATTGTCGCGGTAGTAGCGGCCGTTGCGGTCGCGGGAGTAGCGGTCGTCGTTGCGGTACCGCTGCTGATCAGCACGGCGCCGGAGATCGGCCTGCCGCTGCAGCTCGGCGCGCCGGTTCAGCTCGGCCTGGCGCTGGAACTGGGCCTGCCGGTTGATCTCGGCCTGCCGGTTGAGCTGAGCCTCGCGCTGGAGACGGGCCTGGCGGTCGTAGTCGACCTTTCGCTGCTTCTGGACCCTGGTGGCCTTCTGCTGAGCCACCCGCTGGCGCTCGGCGTCGCGGCGGGCCTGGGCTTGCCGCTGCAGTTCGGCCGCTCGCTGGCGGTTGTCGTCGCGCTGCTGGCGGACCTCGCGGCGGTCCTGCTTCACCTCGCGCTGGTCGTGCCGAACCTCGCGGCGATCCTGGCGGACCTCCTGCTTCTGCTGCTTCTGTTTCTTCTGCCGCTTCTCGTTCTTGTCGGCCTTTTCGGACTGGGCATTCCGCGGGTTCGGCGAAGGCGCGGCCATGCTCTCGACCGGCAGCGACAGGGTCGCCGTCAGGAGCAGCGCCGGCAGAAAGACCTTCGCGAGCGGCTTGTTTTTGTTGGTCATCATGGCTGTGTCTCCTCAGAAGTCGCGGCCCTTTCGGGGCCGGCGTCCCGCTTCAATCCTGCGGCGACGCATCTGCCTCCCTATATAGCAACAGGTGTGCCAATGGCGTAAGTTACCTGTTATCAGCGGCTTTATCCTTTATTCCCAGGTTGTTCGTCCCCTGGTGAGGACGGAGGGGACGGCGCCGGTCTTCGGAGAAGGTCGCTTCTCTGATACCCTCCCGCGCCATGACCAAGACGATCATCCGCATCGCCCACAGCCCTGACTCGGACGACGCGTTCATGTTCTACGCGCTGACCCAGGGGCTGCTCGATACGGACGGGCTGGAGATCCGGCACGTCCTCCAGGACATCGAGACGCTGAACCAGGCGGCGTTCCAGGGGACGTACGAGATCACGGCCCTGTCCTTCCACGGCTACGCCTACCTTTCCGACCTCTACCAGCTCATGCCCTCGGGGGCGAGCTTCGGGGACAACTACGGTCCGGTGGTGGTGTCCCGGAACCCGCTCGGCCGCGCCGACCTCGTCGGCTGCAAGGTCGCCATCCCGGGGAAGCTGACCACTGCCAACATGGTCCTGCAGCTCTGGCAGCCGCAGGTGAACACGGAGATCATCCCCTTCGACAAGATCCTGGATGCGGTCGTGGAGGGCGAGGTGGACGCCGGGGTCGTCATCCACGAGGGACAGCTCACCTACGGCGACCTCGGGCTGCGGCCGGTGGTGGACCTGGGGGTCTGGTGGAAGGAAGAGACCGGCGGCCCGCTGCCCCTGGGCGGCAACGGCATCCGGCGCGACCTGGATCCGGAGCTCAAGCAGCGTCTCTGCCGGCTGCTGACCCAGAGCATCAACTACGGGCTCGACCACCGGCAGGAGGCGCTGGGCTATGCCATCCGCTACGCCCGGGGCCTGGAGGACGACCTGGAGCGCTCGGACCGCTTCGTCGGCATGTACGTGAACGACTGGACCCGCGGCTACGGCGAGGCCGGCCGCCGGGCCGTGCAGCTCCTCCTCGACCGCGGCCACGAGGCGGGTATCCTGGCGCAGAGGGTCGAGGCCGAGTTCGTCGAGGTCTAGCATGCGTCCGTCCGCCCTGGTCTTCGATCTCGACGGGACCCTGATCGACTCCCGCCAGGACATCACCACGGCCATCAACCGGCTGCGCTCGGAGCTGGGCCTGCCGCCCCTGGCGCTGGACCAGGTGGTGGCCATGGTCGGCGAGGGGGCCAAGGTCCTGATCCGCCGCGCCCTGGCCGATTGGGACGCGAACCTGTCCCCCGAGCGCCTGAAGGAGGTCCTGGACCGGTATCTCGTCCTCTACCGGGAGGTCTGCGTGGACACCACCCACGCCTACCCCGGAGTCGAGGAGATGCTGGAGGAGCTGGGCGCGAGCTACCGCATGGCGGTCCTCAGCAACAAGGGGGAGAAGCTGTCGGTGTTCATCCTGGAGGAGCTGGACCTCGCCTTCCACTTCAAGGCGGTCCTGGGCGGGGATAGCCTGCCTAC
>JANOCF010000930.1:0-14926 GCA_031412055.1 Holophagales bacterium
AATTTAAGAAGAGAGCCCGCTTGCGAGGGGGGTCCTTCCTCCCCCCTGGGCCTCCCTCGCGCGGGCGTTTTTATTCGCTCTTCTGCTACCCTTCCCCCATGCAGCTCAGAGTCGTCCTTCTCGTACTTCTCCTGGTCCTCGTGTCTTCACCCTCCCCCGCCGCCGCCCTGCCGACCGGTTTCACCGAGACGCCCGTGGCCAAGGGGATCGTCCGGCCCACGGCCATGGCCCTGTCCCCGGACGGCCGGATCTTCGTCTGCGAGCAGACCGGCAAGCTGCGGGTCATCAAGGACGACTCTGAGCTGCATGGGGGAAGGGTAGCAGAAGAGCGAATAAAAACGCCCGCGCGAGGGAGGCCCAGGGGGGAGGAAGGACCCCCCTCGCAAGCGGGCTCTCTTCTTAAATTAACGGTGCTTGAAGTTGGCGAAGCGTGACACCGGGAGATTACCCCCCGCTCGCCGTCCGCGGCTCGGCCTCGGTGCGGATTGGAGTCCGGCGCCGGAAGAGGCTCTTCATCTTCTCCCGCCCTCCCACCAGGATCTCGTAGACCGTGGGGATGACCAGCAGCGTCAGCACCGTCGAGGTGATCGTGCCGCCGATCACCGCCCGGCCGAGCGGAGCGCGGAAGTCGCCCCCCTCGCCGCTGCCGAGCGCCACCGGGATCATGCCGGCGATCAGGGCGACCGTGGTCATCAGGATGGGCCGCAGCCGCACCCGGCCCGCCTCGATCAGGGCATCGCGCAGGGGCATGCCCGCCTCGTGGTTCCACTTGGCGAAGTCGATGAGCAGGATGGCGTTCTTGGCCACGATGCCCATGAGCAGGATCACGCCGATCAGGCTCATCAGGTTGAGCGTATCCCCCGTGATCAGCAGGGCCAGCACGACCCCGATCAGCGACAGCGGCAGCGAGAGCAGGATCGCCAGCGGGTCGAGGAACGACCCGAACTGGATGACCAGGATGAAGTACATCAGCATGAGCGCCAGGGCGAGGGCCATCAGGATGTTGGTGAACACCTCTCCCTGGTCCTGGACCTCGCCGCCCTGGGTGAGCCGGACGCCCGCGGGGAGCTGGAGCGCGGCGACGCGCTTGTTGACGTCCTGGGACACCTCCGAGAGCGAGCGCCCCTCGACGTTGGCGCCCACGGTCACGATCTTGTCGCGGTCCAGGTGCTCGATCGCGGCCGGGCCGAGGGTCCGGCGGATCGTGGCAACCTGGCCCAGCGGCACGGTCCGCGGAGCCGTGGCTGGAGCGGCGAAGGTTCCGGAGGTCCCCGGCGTGCCTGAGCCCGTTGCGCCCACCACCAGCGGCAGCCGTTCCAGATCGCTCAGGGTCTCCCGCGCCTGGGGCGCGAGGCGGACGGTCACGTCCCGGGTCTCGCCATTGGGGTCGACCCAGTCTCCCGCGTCGACACCCGCGAAGGCGGGCCGCAGCGACTGCGAGATCTGGCCCGCGGTCAGGCCCAGCGTGCCGGCGAGGCCGCGGTCGAGCTGGATCTCCAGCTCGGGCTTCTGCCCGCGGGTGGAGAGCCCGATGTCCGTGGCTCCCGTCACCTTCTTGATCTCGGCCGCCATCTGCTCCGCCGCTTTCTGCAGCGCGTCCATGTCCTGGCCGCGGAGCTGGAGCTGGATCTGCCTCCCGCCGCCGCCGGGTCCGCCCTCGGACAGGAACGCCGTGGCTCCGCTCACCCGGCGGACCTCCCGGCGCAACTGCTTCGCCAGCTCCTGCTGGCTGACGTCGCGGTCCGCCTTGGGCTTCAGCTTGACGTAGACGTCCCCCTCGTCCACCCCGCCGGAGCCGTCGCTGCTGCCGATCGTCGTGTAGGTGTAGAGCACCTCCGGATGGGCGCGGGCGATCGACGAGATCTCCCGCGCCTTGATCGCCGTGTAGCGCAGGTTCGAACCCGGCGCGGTCTCCACCGCCAGGGTGACCTCCGAGTTGTCGCTCTCCGGGATGAACCCGCCGCCGCCAAAGAAGACCTGCAGGGCGATCGCGCCTGCGAAAGAGATTGCCACCAGGGCGATCACGGCCATGCGGTGATCCAGGGCCCAGGCGATGACCCCCTTGTAGCGGTCCGCCTGGCGGTCGAACCAGATGTTGAAGCGGTCCAGGGCCCGGGCGATGGGGTTGCGCCGCTCGTGCGCCTCGATCTGGGGGTCCGGCCAGTACGCCGACAGCATGGGGTCGAGCGAGAACGAGACGAACAGCGACACCAGCACCGAGCAGGCGATGGTCAGGGCAAACGGCTTGAACCACTGCCCGGAGATCCCATCCATGAAGGCCACGGGCACGAACACCGCGATGATCGAGAAGGTCGTGGCCGTCACCGCCATGGCGATCTCGTTGGTCCCTTCGTGCGCCGCCTGCACGTGGTCCTTGCCCATCTCGACGTGCCGGACGATGTTCTCGCGCACCACGATGGCGTCGTCGATCAGGATGCCGATGGCCAGCGACAGGCCGAGCAGCGACATGGTGTTGAGGGTGAACCCGAACGCCCACACCGCGATGAACGACGAGAGCACCGATACCGGCAAGGCCAGGCCGGTGATCACCGTGGAACGCCAGGAGTTGAGGAAGAGGAAGACCACGAGGACGGTCAGGACCGCCCCCTCGATCAGCGCCTCCTGCACGTTGTCGACCGAATTGCGCACCCGCTCGCCCGAGTCGCGGACGATCTCCAGGCGGACCCCCTGGGGAAGGCTCGCCCGGATCTCCTCCAGCTCCGCCTTGACCTCGTCGGCGACCCGGGTCGTGCTCGCGCCCTTGCTCTTGGTGATGTCGATGGCGACCGCGTCCTGGCCGTTGAACAGGGCGAGGGAGCGCTGGTCCTCGGTGCCGTCGCGCACGTCGGCCACCTGAGCGAGCCGGATCAGGCCGCCGTTCCGGGTGCTGACCACGAGCTGCGCGAACTCCTCCGGGCTCTCCAGCCGGCCGCGCAGGCGGATCGACTGCTCCGTGAGCCGGTCCTCGACCCGTCCCACCGGGGCCGCCAGGTTCTGCGACTGGACGGCCGTGACCACCTGGGCCACCGTGACTCCGGCAGCCTCCAGGTCGGCCGGCCGCAGGTTCACCGAGATCTCGCGCTCGACTCCGCCCACCACCTCGACCTGCGCCACGCCGTTGATGCCGCGCAGCTTGCGGGTGATCCCCGGATCGGCGAGCAGCGTGAGCTGGGCCGGGGTCACCGTGTCCGAGGCCAGCACCAGGGAGACGATGGGGAAGTCGTCCGGATCGAACTTGCGCAGCAGCGGCTCTTCCATCTCCAGCGGCAGGTCGTTGCGGATGCTGGAGATGGCGTCGCGCACGTCCTGCGAGGCCTGGTCCGGGTCCTTGGAAAAGATGAATGTAACGGTGACCTGGGCGAAGCCGTCCAGGGAGGTGGAGCGGATCTCGTCGACGCCCGAGAGAGCGCTGAAGGCCTCCTCCATGGGCTCGACCACCTCGCGCTCCA
This sequence comes from Holophagales bacterium, assembly GCA_031412055.1. Lineage (GTDB taxonomy): Bacteria > Acidobacteriota > Thermoanaerobaculia > Multivoradales > UBA5704 > DATMER01. Next base: position 3,450 of record JANOCF010000930.1, read on the forward strand.
CCTGGGACGGCGAGGCGCCGGGGTAGGGGACGGCCACGAAGACGATCGGGTTCGTCAGGTCGGGGAACTCGTCCACCTCCAGGTTCACCAGGGCGAAGAGGCCGAAGATGACCAGGATCAGCATCGTCACGACCGTGACGATGGGGCGCTTGATGGCAAAATCGGAGATGGTCATCCGTTCAGCGCCAGCCTTTCCGGGATATCGCCGGCGGGGTTGGGCGCCAGGCGCACCGGCGTGCCCGGGGTGATCTCCTGGGCCGCGCCGACCAGGAGGACGTCGCCCGCTTTGACTCCGCGGACGATCTCGACCCGCTGCTCCTGCTGGTCCGCGAGCCCCAGCTCGACCTCCACGCGCTGGACCTTGCCCTGCAGGACCTTGAGCACCGCGGGCTTCTGCATGCGGCGGTCGATGGCCGCTTCGGGCACGGAGAGGCCGACGCGCGACTCGCTGGCCACGCGCCCTTCGGCGTGCAGGCCGGCCACGAGGTTGCCGTCGTTGGGGATCTCGGCGTAGACCCGGACCTGGCGGGTGGCGGGGTCGGCGCTGGGATTGATGCGGGCGATCCGGCCGCGGAAGGTACGGTCCGGGAAACCGTTGACCGTGAACTCAACCGGCGCCCCGACCTGGATCGTGGCCAGGCGCTCGGCCGGGATCGACGCCTCGAGCTCCAGGCTGGACGGATCGACGATGGTGTAGAGAGCGGTGCCCGGTTGGACCACGTCGCCGGCCGACACCGACTTCTCGCTGACCACGCCGGCGAAGGGGGCCGTGGCGCGGGTGTTGCCGAGCTGCTCCTGCGCCGACGCGAGCTGGGCCTGTGCCTGGGCAAGGTTGTTGCGGGCGGCGACCACCTGCTGCCGGGCGGTCTCGACGTTGCGGTTGGCCACGGCCCCGGCCGCGGCGAGCACGCGCTGCCGCTCCTCTTCGCGCTCGGCGAGGGCCACCGCGCTGCGCGCGGCGTTGACGGTGGACCGGGCCGAGGTCAGGACATCGCCCAGGGCCGCGGTGTCGATTCGGGCGAGGGTCTGGCCGCGCCGGACCGTCTCGCCGGGTTCGGCGTAGGCCTCCAGCACCGATCCCGCGACCTGGGCGCGCACCGTGGCCTGCTCCTGCGCGGACAGCGAGCCCGACAGGGACGGGCCGCTCTCGATCGGCCCCTGGACGACCACGGCCGTGTCCTCCGGTCCGAGGACGATCTCGGGCGGCGCGGCGTTCTTGGCGGCCTCCTCCTTCTCCTTGTCGCCCTTTCCGCAACCCAGGAGGAGCGTCACGGCCAGAAGGAGAGTGAGGGTCTTGCTCTGCGCGCTTCTCATGGAATCGGGCCTCCTGAGCCAACCAAACCGCCCGTCCCGGTTGTATCTCCCGGGAACGCCGCGGTCACCGTGGGATTTGAAAAGCTCTGCCGGGCCGGCGTCTGCGGCAGCACGGGCTGCAGCACCGTCCCTCCTCCCTGGCCGAACGAGTTGATCGGCAGGTCCTCCAGCAGCGCGAGCCGGGCGCGGGCGACCTGGAGGTCGCGCAGAGCCTGTGCCCGGTTCACGTCGGCCTGCTCCAGGAGCAGGCGGGAGTCGGCGAGCTCGATCTGGCTCGCGATCCCCTCGCGGAAGCGGATCTGGGCGATGGAGTAGGCGCGCCGCGCCTCCTCGGTCGTGCTGGTGCTGGCCGCGAGCGTGGCCTGGGCGTCGGCAAGGTCGTTGCGCGCAAGCTGCGTGTCCAGGGCCGCGGCCTCCCGCGTCTGGACGAGCCGCGCCCGGGCTTCGGACAGGTTCCCTTCCGCGATCCGCTCGTTGGCCCGCAGCCGTCCCCAGGTGAGGATCGGCACCGACAGGGAGACCGACACCGACCAGTCCTCCTGGAAGTCGTCCGGCTCGGGCAGGCCGCTTTCGGGGAAGGCCACCGGGGCGTAGCGCGACGACAGGCTCACCGCGGGGAGGCGCTGTGCCCGGGTCTGGGCGAGTTGCGCCTCGTTGGCCTCGACGTTCTCGGTCGCCTGGCGCACGGGGGCGCGCTCGTCCGGGGAGAGTTCTCCCGGTGCCAGGGCCGGTGCCACATTGGCAGCGGTGGCGAAGCGTGGCACCTCCTCGTTGACGCCGGTCGTCAGGGTCAGCTCGTCCTGTGGGGGGATGTTTAGGAGCTGCTTGAGCCGAAGGTAGGCCTCCGAGCGCGCGGTCCGCTGCCGGATGAGGACGGGGAGCCGGTTGTCGCGGGCCACCCGCGCGCGCAGCAGCTCGAACTCGGAGCGGTCGCCCACCTCTCGCGCCACCTGCGTCTGGCGGAGGATCTCCTCGTTCTGCTCCAGCGAAGACTGGGCGATGGTCACCAGGCTGTCGGCGAGCCGGGCGTCGAAGTAGGCCTGGGTGACGTCGAGAAGGGTCTGGGCGCGGGCGGAGCGCACGTCGATCTCGGCCGAGCGCAGGCGTGCTTCGGCGGCGCGGCGCTGGGCGAAGATCTGGCCGCCGTCGAACACGACCTGGCTCAGGTTGAGGCCCAGGGTGTACTGGTTGGCGCGGCCGAAGGGCAGGTCCACCTCCTCGCCTCCCCCGTCGGGATCGTCGGGATCCCCGCCGAAGTCGATGCCCTCGAACTGGGATCGCAGGGTACGGATGTACTGAACCGATGCCGAGACCTGGGGGAAGAGCTGGCTGCGCACGATCTGCTCGCTGCCCACCGCCCGCTGGACGCCCGCTTCGGCCACCCAGATGTTCTCGCTCTCACCCGAAGCGATGCGCAGCGCGTCCTCCAGCGACAGGACCAGGGTCCGGGCCGGATGGGACTGGGCTGCTGCCGGAAAGCTCGACAAGCAAGCAATTGTTACAACAAGGAGTGCACCTGCCTCCCGCTTGCTACTCCTCTTCTTCATGGGTCTCTCCAGGTGCATGACTTTGGGGATGGGACTGAGGTCCTGCGGACAGAGTGCGCCCCGCGCTTCACTTGCGGGGAGAAAGCTTGCGAAGGCGATGCCAGAAAGCCTGCGTGGCGTAGAATCAGGGCATGACCGAGACCCTCGCCGCGCCTTCCGCTCCGGATCTGTCCGGCCCGTCCACCCAGGTCCTGCCGAGCGCCTGCCCGCTCGACTGCCCGGACGCCTGCAGCCTCGAGGTTCGCGTCGAGGATGGCCGCGTCGTCAAGGTCGACGGCAGCAAGGTCAACCCGGTGACCCAGGGCTACATCTGCGCCAAGGTACGCCGCCTCCCCGAGCTTCTTTACGGCGAGGGAAGGCTGACGCACCCTGCCGTGCGCGTCGGCGGCAAGGGCGAGGGCAGCTTCGAGCGGGTCTCCTGGGACGAGGCCCTGAACCTGGTGGCGGAGCGCATGCTGGAGTCCCGCGACCGCTGGGGCGGCGAGTCGGTCCTGCCCTTCTCGTATGGCGGTTCCAACGGCATCCTGACCCAGGACACAACGGACGCCCGGCTCTTCTACCGCTTCGGCGCGTCGCGTCTGGAGCGCACGGTCTGCGCGGCAGCCACGGGGCGGGCGGCAACGGGCCTCTACGGCAAGATGCCGGGCATCGCCATGCCGGACTACGTCCATGCCCGGCTGATCCTGGTCTGGGGGGTGAACCCGTCGGCTTCGGGCATCCACCTGGTGCCGATCCTCCAGGAGGCGCAGCGCCGGGGCGCGCGGCTGGTGGTAGTCGATCCGCGCCGTACGCAGCTCGCCAAGAAGGCCGACCTGCATCTCGCGCCGCGCCCGGGTACGGACGTGGTGCTGGCGCTGGCTCTCCACCGTTTCCTGTTCGAGGAGGGCAAGGCGGACTGGGAGTTCCTCAACGCCCATACCCATGGCGCGGAGACGCTGCGGCAACGGGCGCTGCGCTGGACCTTCGAGCGGGCCGCCGAAGTCACGGGCGTGCCGGCGGAAGACATCGAGCGCCTCGCCCGGATGTACGCGGAGTCGTCGCCCGCGGCGATCCGCGCCGGTTGGGGAATGGAGCGCAACCGCAACGGCGGCTCGGGTGTCGCCGCGGTGCTCGCCCTGCCGTCGGTAGCGGGCAAGTTCGGCGTGCGGGGCGGCGGCTACACGCTCAGCAACTCGGGGGCGTGGACCGCGGACCGCCCGGAGGCCATCCGTGAGCCCGAGCCAGAGACCCGGCGGATCAACATGAACCGTCTCGGCGAGGTGCTGGTGGACCCGCAGGACCCGCCGGTCAAGGTCCTGTTCGTCTACAACTGCAACCCGCTGGCGACCATGCCGAACCAGGCCAAGGTCCGGCGCGGGCTGGAGCGGGAGGACCTCTTCACGGTGGTCTTCGAGCAGGTGTGGACGGACACCGCCCGCTACGCCGACGTGGTGCTGCCGGCCACGACCTTCCTGGAGCACCGGGACGTGTCGCGGGGCTACGGCGCGATGCTCGCGTACCGCTCGGACCCGGTCGTCGCGCCCGCCGGAGAGGCGCGCCCCAACTACGAGGTGTTCGCCGACCTCGGCCGCCGGCTGGGCCTGAGCCGTCCGGGCGAGCCGGAGACCGCTGCCGAGCTGGAGGCCGCGCTCCTGGGGAGCCAGGAGCGGATCGTGGCCGAGCTGGACCGCGAGGGCACCGCGCTGCCGGACAGCGGCTGGGCGCCGATCCAGTTCGTGGACTCCTTCCCGCTGACGCCGGACCGCAAGGTCCATCTCGTGCCCGAGGCCCTGGACCTCGAGGCTCCGCTCGGCCTGTACGGCTACCAGGAGGACCCGGCCACCGAGTCGTACCCGCTGGCCCTGATCTCGCCGGCCACGAACCGGACGATCAGCTCCTACCTGGGCCATCTCTACAAGCAGCGCTTCCCGCTGGAGATCCATCCGGACGACGCCGGCCGCCGGGGCATCGCGGAAGGCGACGAGGTCCGGATCTGGAACGACCTGGGTGAGGTGCGGGTGGCCGCGCGCCTGACGGCCGACATGAAGCCCGGCGTGGTCCTCCTGCCCAAGGGTCTCTGGAGCCACCAGACCCTCTCCGGCACGACGTCCAACACTCTCTCCCCCGATACCCTCACCGACCTGGGAGCCGGTGCCTGCTTCAACGACGCCCGGGTCGAGGTCGCGAAGGTTTCCTAACCTTCCGGAGCCGCTACACCCGCGGGTAAAGACACTACACCCGGCGGTGCAACGGGTCCACCCGTGGGTGCAGGGTCTCGACCCGCGGGTTTTGTGTCTCAACCAGCGGGTAGATTCGTCCGGGAATGCATGTCATGCACGATTCAGGGCAGAAGATCCACCACCGTGATCACCGTGCCAGGACTGGCGAGAGGAGTGACCATGTCGCCAGCTTTCAGGAGAAGGCGGGTCTGGTAGCTCCCTTCGCCGGGGCTCCGGTAGACTTCCAGCCGCTCCGCCACCACGTCCAGGAGCCAGTACTCGGGAATCCCGGCCCGGGCGTAGGCGCCCCCTTTCCGCTCGCGGTCGTGAAAGGAGGAGCTGTCGGAGACCTCCACGATCAGGACAGCGGTGGTGGGATGGGTGTCCGGATAGTCTCGCCAGCTTCCAGAGACTACGGCGACGTCTGGGGCAGGCTGAGAGTACGCTCCCAGGGCGAGCGGGAGTAGAGTCCTGACTTGGTGTTTATCAGGGAAGACCGATCGGAGGATTTCTTGAAGGACCTGGATACCTGTCGCATGACGGGGACTCTGCGGCGGATTCGTGTAGATGATGCCGTCTATCAACTCCAACCGTTCATCAGACTTCAGGAAACCGTGCTGAGCCAGTCGCTCGTAGTCGTCCCTCATCCAAAGTCGGACCTTCGCAACCTGGGTACCAATCTCCATTCCGGGGACTAGAATACTCCGAGAACGGAACTCTCAACCATGCCGCGCACTCTTTTCGACGACCAGGAGCCTTCGTCCTCCTCCCCAAACCGGGAGGACGCTCCATCGTCCGCCCCATCCCCCCTGGCCGAGCGGATGCGCCCGCGCACGCTTTCCGAGCTGATCGGGCACGAGGAGATCGTGGGCGAGGACGGCTTCCTCCGCCGGGCCATCGCCGCGGACCGGGTGCCCTCGCTGATCTTCTGGGGACCCCCGGGTTCCGGCAAGACGACCCTGGCGCGGCTCATCGCGTCGGAAACTTCGTCCCACTTCGTCCCGTTTTCGGCGGTCACCTCCGGCATCAAGGAGGTCAAGGAGGTCATGGCCGAGGCCGTCCGCCTGCGCAAGGCCCAGGGGCGGCGGACCCTTCTCTTCGTGGACGAGATCCACAGATTCAACCGCGCCCAGCAGGACGCTTTTCTCCCCTACGTCGAGCGCGGAGACGTGGTGCTCGTGGGCGCCACCACCGAGAACCCCTCCTTTGAGCTGAACGCCGCGCTTCTCTCCCGTGCCCGGGTCGTGGTCCTTCAATCGCTCTCCGCCGAAGACCTGGTCAAGCTGATGCGCAGGGCTCTCCAGGACTCCGAACAAGGCCTCGGAAGTTCGGGAGTCGAGGTGGACGACGAGGCTTTCGAAGCGCTGGCGGGGCTCGCGTCGGGCGACGCCCGCAGGGCTCTCAACCTGCTGGAGCTGGCGGTCGCCGATGCCGAAGGGGGGAAGGTCGATACCGCCGGGGTCGAGCGTCTCGCCCAGCGCAAGGTCCTCCTCTACGACAAGTCCGGCGAGGAGCACTTCAACCTGATCTCGGCCCTCCACAAGTCGCTGCGGGACAGCGATGCCGACGCGTCCCTCTACTGGCTCACGCGCATGCTCGCTTCGGGAGAGGACCCGCGCTACCTCGCCCGCCGCATGGTCCGCTTCGCCAGCGAGGACATAGGACTGGCCGATCCCCAGGCCCTTTCGTTGACGCTGGCGGCCTGGGATGCCTACCAGCGCCTGGGCTCTCCGGAAGGCGAGCTCGCCCTGGCCGAAGCCGCCCTCTACCTGGCTCTCGCGCCCAAGAGCAACGCCGTCTATGCCGCCTACGCGCAGGCGCGCCGCACCGTCGAGGAACGGCCCGCCGATCCGGTTCCGAAGTCGATCCGCAATGCTCCCACAACCCTCATGAAGGGGCTGGGCTACGGCAAGGGCTACGTCTACGCCCACGGCACGGAAGAGGGCACCGGCGGGCTCGACTGCCTGCCCGAGTCCCTTGAGGGGACCCGTTTCTACGAGCCCCAGGGGAAGGGCTTCGAAGCCGAGCTGAAGGAGAGGCTGGAGACGATGCGGGAGCTGCGGGAAAAGGCGAAGAAGAAGAGGACACAAAGGACCTAAACGACCTGAAGGACAGGGGCTCTTTTGTCCCTTAGGTCCTTTGTGTCCTTCTGGTCCTTTGTCCTTTTCTACCTCTGCGCGATGGCCGCTGTCTCCACGGCCTGGACCAGCCCGTCCTTGGTCAGCAGCTCGGCGAAGACGCGCGGCTTCTGCCCGGGCTGGTAGAGCAGGTAGAAGGGGATGCCGTAGCGGCCGTGCTCGGCCAGGAACTTCCCGATCTCGTCGTTGCGGTTGGTCCAGTCGGCCTTCATCGGGACCACGCCGTGCTCCTCGAAGGCGCCGGAGACCTCGGGGGTCTCCAGGACCAGCCGCTCGTTCACCTTGCAGGTGAAGCACCAGTCGGCGGTCACGTCCACGAAGACCAGCTTGCCCTCGGAAGCCAGCGACTCGGCGCGCTCGCGCTGCCAGGGCTGCCAGGAGATCAGGCCGGGCGAGGATTCCGCGGAGAGGCGAGCGTCCGGTGAACCCGGCGTGCCCACGGCGGGCGACACCGCGGCGACTCCCACGGTCAGGGCCACGGCCGCGATCATCCCGGCCTCGGCGATCCAGCGGGTCCAGGGCCTCGAGCCGCTGCTGCCCTCGACGCCCGACTGCATCTGGCGGTGGCGGAGCCAGAGGAACAGCGACAGGGCGAGCAGCCCGATCTGGACCGCCGCGACCCGTTCCGGCGAGACCTGGCCCGACAGCACGTAGAACAGCCACACCGCCGCCGCCGCGAGCAGGAAGCCCATGACCCCCTTCAGGGTGTCCATCCAGGCGCCCGGCCGGGGGAGCAGACGGGCCGTGCCCGGAGCCACCGCCAGCAGCAGGTAGGGAAGGGCCATGCCGAGACCCACGGCCGTGAAGATGGCCAGGATCGCCGGCGCCTTCTGCGCCAGGGCGAAGCCGACAGCCGTACCCAGGAACGGCGCCGAGCAGGGGGTGGCCATCAGCGTGGCGAACAGCCCGGAGGCGAAGTGGCCGGCCAGCCCTTCCCGCGGGGCGGAACCGCCCAGCCGCGCCAGCCGCTGCGGCAGAGGGATCTCGAACAAACCCCAGAGATTGAGGCAGAAGAGCACCACCACCACGGCGAGGAAAGCCACGAACCCGGGCCGCTGGAACTGGACGCCCCAGCCCACCGCCGCGCCGGCGGATTTGGCCGCGATGGCCGCGAGCGCCAGGGCCCAGAAGGAAACCAGGATGCCCATGGCCGTGGCCGTGGCACCCCGCACGACCTCCGACCGTCCGTGCCCGGCGCTGCGCACCATGCCGAAGACTTTGAGAGAGAGGACGGGCAGCACGCACGGCATGGCATTCAGGATCAGACCGCCGACGAGCGCGAGGAAGAGCATGCCCGCGAGGCCCTTGGCGGGAGTGCCGCCGTCGCCCGAACCGCCCGGGATATCTGGAGCGGTTGGAGCGGTCGGAGCGGTGGACTGGAACAGCTCGCTGGCGATGGGCGTGCCTTCGGGGCCGACGGTCAGCGAGATCTTGGCCTCCGTGGTCACCGGCGGCAGGCACTGGGAGTCGTTGCACGCCTGGTAGCGCAGGGCGGCGCGAACCGGGACCGCCCCGTCCCTGGCGCCGGCGGGGATCTTGATCTCGGCCTGGAGGACGAACTCCCCGTCGTAGACCGCGAGAGGCTGGTCCGCGAAGGCGAAGGCCTGCATCTTGTGCTTGGGGTAGCGCACGCTCTCGTCGGACCAGCCCGCGGGCAGCTCGAGGTTGAGCCTGGTGGGGATCAGGTACTCGAACGTCGGGGTGTTGCTGTTGACGTGCCACCCCTCCTCGACGGTCACCTTGGCCGCGACCCGCGCGGTCTCACCCGGTGCGTAGGCCGTGCGGTCGGCGGCCAGGCCGACGTCGGCCTTCTCCTGCCGGGGCGGCTGCGCCAGGACAGGGTTGCTGCTGACCAGGGCCGCGGCGACGGCCAGTATCCCGGGAAGAAATACCCAGGCAAGAAGGGCAGGGATGCGCCGGAGGCGTGAGGGGAAGGGATCTCTCGTCATCGTTGTTTCTCTTATGAGGCTCCAACTGTCCAAACAGACCGGGGCCGGCTGTATTCCGTGCGATGGCTCCGGCGATGGTTCCCAGATGACTGCCCTGGGCAGGATGCGGGATAGGGACAGCCGGCTCCCAGGCATGGGAAAATCAGGATACCATGGCGCCACGAGCCTCAAAGGGAGTACCCCGGTGTCCGAACGGTCATCTTTTTCCGTTCTCGGTGCACCTATAGTGTATGGCCGCCTCCGAGGTTCAGCCGGACGGTCAGCGGTCACATGCTTTCTTGTGTTTTGCTGTCATCGAAAGGTCTGGGATCTTGAAAGGAGCGATGGGAATGGATAAGAAAGCCAGCCTCTGTGCCGGGATGGCCCTGATCGGAATGGCGGCGATGGCGGCGATGGCGGCGATCATTGCGCCGGCCCCCGTTCAGGCTCAGGAAGGGGATCCGTACACGGTCGAGACGATGGATGACTTCAACGACGACCTCAAGGCTCTCTGGATGGACATCCAGGTCGAGCAGGTCGAGCTGTTTACCCTCGGCGAGGGCCGCTCCAGCAGCCGTCTCCACCGCCAGCCCTTCCGCTGGGTTCCCAACGACGTCCGCCGCATGGCCGACGGCGCCAACCTGACCTACCTGGTCGAGCGGGGCGGTCTCTCCGGCAGCGCTCTCGACGCCGCCGCCGCCGAAGCCGCCATCGACCGCGCCATGGCCACCTGGGCCGCCGAGCCTTGCGTCAGGCACAAGGTCAACGTGATCAAACGGACCGACAGCGGGGCGGACCCCGACATCTTTGACGCCCTGATGGGCCACGGCGATTTCGGCGACTACCGCCTCGCCGACATCGTTCACGCCGGCTGGATGCCGCCCTCGTTCTTCGACGCGGTGGCGGGCCCGGGCAGCGGCGAGACCGTCCTGGCTTTCTCCGTGACCTTCATCTTCGTCGGCGCCGACGGCGAGCCCAGCGACGTCGACATGAACAAGAAGCTCGATACCGCGGCCAACGAGATCTACTACAACGAGGCGTTCGCCTGGCTGCTCGGCGCGGGGAACGGCTTCGACCTGGAGTCGGTCGCCCTGCACGAGCTCGGGCACTCGCTGGGCATCGGCCACGTCGGCCCGCAGATCGAGGCGGTCATGAACCCGGTGTACGCCGGCGTGCACCGGAGCCTGCGTCCGCTGGACGGCGCGGCGCTCTGCTCGGTGTGGTCGCGCTGGCCGAATTGAGGTGGTGATAGCATCCCGGCTCGTGAACCTGTCCGCGCGCGTTTCCCGTATCGGTGAATCGGCCACACTGCGTGTGGCCCGGCGTGCCCTGGAGCTCAAGGCCCGGGGCGTGCCGGTCGTGGACTTCGGCCCCGGCGAGCCGGACTTTCCGTCTCCCGCGGTAGCGGTGGATGCCGCCTGCCGGGCTCTCAACGCCGGCTTCACCCGCTACACGCAGGGGAGCGGCATCCCCGAGCTGCGGTCCGCGGTGGCCGAGAGCTATCACACCCGCTACGGCTCGCCCTGGAGCGCCTCCCAGTCGGTCATCACCGTCGGCGGCAAGGCGGCCCTTTTCGAGCTGGCGCTCGCCGTCTTCGAAGAGGGGCAGGAAGTGGTCCTCCCTTCGCCGGCCTGGGTCACTCTCCCGGAGCAGATCCGCTTCGCGGGCGCCCGGCCGGTCGAAGTGGCCACCAAGGTGGGCGACGGATTCCGCATCCACGCCGGCCCGATCCTGGACGCGGTCACCGGCCGCACCCGCGCCATCCTGCTGAACTCCCCCTGCAATCCCACCGGCGGGATGATCTCGTCCGAAGACCTGAGGGAGATCGTCCGCTTCGCGGCCGAGCGCGACCTGCTGGTGATCTCCGATGAGACCTACGACCGCTTCGTCTACAACGGGGCGGAGCACGCCAGCGTCGGGTCCCTCGCGACCGAGTTTCCGGACACCGTTGTCCTGGTAGGCTCTTTCTCGAAGACCTACGCCATGACCGGCTGGCGCATCGGCTACCTGCTGGGGCCGGCGCCGGTGGTCAAGGCGGTGGAGATCATCCAGAGCCACGCCACGTCGAACCCGACTTCGTTCGCCATGGTCGGCGCGCTGGAGGCGATCCGCAGCGCCGAAGCGTCCATCGGGGAGATGATCTCCGAGTACCAGGCCCGCCGCGACCTGCTGATCCCGCGGCTCAACCAGCTCCCCGGCTTCGAGTGCCGACCGCCGGACGGCGCCTTCTACGCCTTCCCCCGGGTGGCCGACGCCTTCCGGCCGGACCGGCAGGGCTCCGTGGCCTTCACCGAGTTCCTGCTGGAAAAGGCCAACGTGGCCGTGATCCCCGGCGCGGCTTTCGGCGCCGAC
>JANOCF010000931.1:0-2270 GCA_031412055.1 Holophagales bacterium
GGTCCGCGGCGCGGGCATCTTCAAGACTACGGATGGCGGCCTCAACTGGAGCCGGCTCGGCGCTACCGCGAACACCGCCGACTTCCACTACGTCAACAACCTCGCGATCAGCGCGCGCGATCCGCGCCGGGTCTATGCCGCGACCCGCACCGGCGTCTGGCGCTCCCTCGACGCGGGCGCGACCTGGACGCGGACGCTCGATCCCAAGCTCACGGGCGGCTGTCTCAATCTCGCCCTCCGCACCGATACGGCCGGGGACGCCCTGTTTGCGTCGTGCGGCACCCGCGAGGGCAACGCCGCGGTCTGGCGCAACCAGGCGGCGGAGCGCAGCGGCGGCTGGTCGAAGGTGCTCGGCAAGAAGGGGATGGGGCGGACCACGCTCGCCATCGCCCCCTCGAACCAGAACGTGGTCTATGCCCTGGCCTCCAGCAACGTCCCGGGGCCGGGCGGCAAGTTCCGTTACGCGCTCTTCGCCGTCTACCGTTCCGAGAACGGCGGCAAGACGTGGTCCGCCCGGTTGCGGAACACGAACAAGAAGAAGCTGAACACGCTGCTGCTCACGAACCCGGTCTACGGCTTCGCCGGGCAGTGCTTCGCCGGCTTCGAGGACACCTACTACAACCAGGGCTGGTACGACAACGTGATCGCGGTCGATCCCGTGAACCCGAACCGCGTCTGGGCCGGAGGGATCGACCTCTTCCGCTCCGACGACGGCGGGAAGAACTGGGCCCTGACTTCCTACTGGTGGGCGCGTAGCGGGGCGTCGAACTTCGTCCACGCGGACCAGCACGCCATCGTCTTCCATCCGGACTACGACGGCGGGTCCAACAAGACGATGTTCGTGGGCAACGACGGCGGCGTCTTCCAGACGCGGAACGCCCTTGCCCCGGGCTTCACGAGCCTGAGCACGATCTGCGACCGGACGGGAGCCGGCGCCTTTGGCTGGACCGACCTCAACAACGGCTATGGAGTGACGCAGTTCTACTCCGGGGCGGTCTACCCCGAAGGCGCCACGTACCTGGGCGGTGCCCAGGACAACGGGACCATCCGGGGCGGCCAGAGCTCCGCCGACTGGCTGACGCTCCTGGGCGGCGACGGCGGCTCCGTGGCGGTGAACCCGGACGACACCCGCATCCTCTACGGCAGCTTCACCAACCTCTCGCTGATGAAGTCCACGGACGGCGGCAACGAGTTCAAGGAGTCGATCTCCGGCATCGACGACCCCAACTTCCTCTTCATCGCGCCGTTCGTCATGGACCCCTCGGACTCGGACCGGCTCTGGATCGGCGGCTCCCATCTCTGGCGCACCGACAATGGCGCGGCGAACTGGACCCAGGCGAGCGTCAAGCTCACGGAGCGCTTCATCAGCGCGCTCGCGGTGGCGCCTTCGAACCCCAACCGGCTGCTGGCGGGCACGACCCTGGGGGTGATCCACTCGGGCTCGCAGGCCCTGACCGCCAACGCGGGCACGGGCTGGGCGGGAGCGCGGCCCCGCGAGGGTTTCGTCTCGTCGCTGGCCTTCGATCCCAGGGACGCCAACGTCGCCTATGCCACGTACTCGACCTTCGGCGGCGTCCACGTCTGGAAGAGCACGGACGGCGGCGCCACGTGGAACGGGCTCGACGGAGGCGGTTCCGGCAGGCTCCCGGACCTGCCCGCGCATTCGATCGTGGTAGACCCGGACGACGGCCGGCGTCTCTATCTCGGCACGGATCTCGGGGTGTTCGTCTCGACGGATGGGGGAGCCAACTGGGCGGTGGAGAACACGGGCTTCGCCAACGTGATCACCGAGTCGCTGATCCTGCTCAAGGGCTCGGGAGGCAGCCGGACGCTCTTCGGCTTCACCCACGGGCGCGGGGCGTGGAAAGTCAGTATCGGGAACTAGCCAGCACTGCATCCACCAGCTCGCGGTCGCCCGGCCGGGCTGCTTCGGCCGCGGGCTCGACGCCCAGTCTGCGCAGCTCGGCGCTGGTCACCGTCCCGATGGAGGCAGCCAGCAGCTCGGAGCGTCGCCGCTCCCAGTCCGGACCGAACAGCTCCGCGAAATGGCGGACGATCCGCGGGCTCGTGAACGTCACCCAGCCGATCGGAGTGGTGGAGAAGAGCTCTTCGGCTCGGCGAGGAGCGTCCGCGGGCAGCCGCTTGTCGTAGGCCACCACCGCCACCGGATCCGCCCCCGCCCTCGTCAGTCCCTCGTACAGCGTCGGCCGGGCGTCGGAAGCCTGCGGAAGCAGGACCCGGCGCCGGCGATCCACCCGCGGTCCCAGCTC
>JANOCF010000932.1:0-5373 GCA_031412055.1 Holophagales bacterium
CATGGCCGAGCTCATCCGTGAAAAGAAGATCGAGGGGATCTCCGACCTGCGCGACGAGTCCGACCGCGAAGGCATCCGCATCGTCCTCGACGTCAAGCGCGGCGAGATGCCCGAGATCATCTTGAACTCGCTGTACAAGATGACCCAGATGCAGACCACCTTCGGCATCATCCTGCTGGCCATCGCGGACAACCAGCCGAAGGTGATGACGCTGCGCGAGCTGCTGCTCCACTTCCTCAACCACAGGAAGACGGTCATCATCCGGCGCTCGCGCTACGACCTGCGCAAGGCCGAGGAGCGCGCCCATATCCTGGAGGGCATCCTCAAGGCCCTCGACCACCTCGACGAGGTGATCGCCACCATCCGGGCCAGCCAGACGCCGTCCGAGGCGCGGGAAAACCTGATGACCCGGTTCGTCCTCTCGGACGTCCAGGCGCAGGCGATCCTCGACATGCGCCTGCAGCGCCTGACCGGGCTCGAGCGCGACAAGGTGGTGGAGGAGTTCCGCGAGCTGATGCTCACCATCGAGCGGCTGCGCGCCATCCTCGGCTCCGACCAGCTCGTGCTGGAAGAGATCAAGCGCGAGCTGGGCGAGCTCAAGGCGACCTACGCCGACGAGCGGCGCACCGAGATCATCCCGACCACGCTCGACATCTCGATCGAGGACATGATCGCGGACGAGCCGATGGTGATCACGGTCACCAAGTCCGGCTACGTGAAGCGCTCGCCGCTGACCCTCTACCGCTCGCAGCACCGCGGCGGCCGCGGCCGCACCGGCATGGCCACGCGCGAGGACGACTTCGTCGAGCACCTCTACGTCGCCTCGGCGCACAGCTACATCCTGGCCTTCACGGAGAGCGGTCGCGTGCACTGGCTCAAGGTGCACGAGATCCCCGAGGCGGGTCCGAACGCGCGCGGCAAGGCGATCGTGAACCTCCTCAACCTGGAGCCCCAGGAGCGGGTCGCGACCACCGTGTCCGTCCGCACGTTCCCCGAGGACCGCTTCCTCGTCTTCGCCACGGCCAACGGCACGGTCAAGAAGACCGCGCTGTCGGCCTACGCGAACCCGCGGGTGGGTGGCATCATCGGCGTCTACATCGACGACGGCGACCGCCTGCTCTCGGTGCGCGAGTCGGACGGCACCAAGGACATCCTCTTCGCGACGGCCAAGGGCTTCGCCATCCGCTTTCCGGAGGGCGATGTCCGCTCGATGGGCCGGGCGACCTACGGTGTGCGCGGCATCACCCTGCGCAAGGGCGACCGGGTCGTGGGCATGGAGGCGCTCGATCCGCACGGCGAGATCCTCACGGTCACCGAGCGCGGCTACGGCAAGCGGACGCCCATCGAGGACTACCGCAAGCAGAACCGCGGCGGCCTGGGGATCATCAACCTCAAGGTGACGCCCAAGACCGGCGAGGTCATCGGTGCCCGCTTCGTGACCGAAAGCGACGGCCTGATGCTGATCACCCAGGACGGGATGATCATCCGCCTCAACGTCTCGGGAGTGCGCCTGGTCGGACGCTCGACCCAGGGTGTCCGGCTCATGAACTTCTCCGGCGAGGACCGCCTCGTGGGCATCGCCAAGGTGGAGCGCGAGGAGGAGGTCCTGGTCGAAGGTGACGGCACCGGCAACGGCTCCGACGGCATGGACGGTGAAGGGGAGATGGGCGAGATGGGCGAGATGGCCGTCGAGGGCTTCGCGCCCGAGCTGGAGCTGGAGGCCGAGCCGGAGGAGGAAGACCTGGGCGAGGTTTCCGAGGACGAAGACTCCGGCGACGATGACGAGACGGTCCACTAGGCCCATCCCGCTACATCCTCCGTGTAGACTTCCGGGGCGGGGAGACGTGGTCTCCCCGCCTTACTTCACTCACGGAGGGATAGATGGAGTTCTTTCTCGATACCGCTGACATCAAAGAGATCGAGACCGGCCTCGAATGGGGCATGGTCGATGGCGTCACCACCAATCCGACCCTGGTCGCCAAGGCGGGCAGGCCGTATCTCAAGACCGTGCAGGAGATCGCGCGCCTGGTGCCCGGACCGGTGTCCGGCGAGGTTCTGGCGACCGAGTTCGACGAGATCATGGAGCAGGGCCACCGCCTCGCCGGCCTGGCCGAGAACGTCGTGGTCAAGGTTCCGCTGACGCCGGCCGGCCTGCGGGCCGTCCGCGCGCTCCTCATCGAGGGCATCCGCTGCAACGTGACCCTCTGCTTTTCCGCGGCTCAGGCCCTCCTCGCAGCCAAGGCCGGCGCGGCCTACATCTCCCCCTTCGTCGGGCGGTTGGACGACGTGGGCGAGGACGGCATGCAGCTCATCGATCAGGTCGTGAGCATCTACCGGGCCTACGACTTCGACACCAAGGTCCTGGTCGCGTCGGTGCGCCACCCGATTCACATCGTCCAGTCCGCGCAGCTCGGCGCCGACGTGGCGACCCTGCCGTTCAAGATCCTGGAGCAGCTCTACAAGCACCCCTTGACCGACACCGGGCTGGAGCGCTTCCTGGCCGATTGGACCACGACGGGCAAGAAGTTCGACGAGTAGCCGTTTTTGGAACCGCAGCAGCCTTTGACTTCGATGGCCCCGGGACGGCTGTACCGCCTCGGTTGGGCGATCTACCTGGCGATGGCCGTGGGGGGAATCCTCTGGATCGGCCTCCGCCTGGATGGTCCGATCCCGCTGGGCCTCTTCCTCGACCTGGACGGGTGGTGGCTCGACCTGCTGCTCGGCGTCGGCTCAGGATTCCTGCTCCTGGGGCTCTGGTGGGGTGCCGAAAAGCTCTTTCCGCTGGCGCAGGAGCTCGGCGACCAGCTCTCCTCCGTTCTCGGATCGCTGAGCACGTCCGAGGCCGTAGCCCTGGCCGTGCTCTCGGGCTTCGCCGAGGAGCTCTTCTTCCGCGGCGCGGTCCAGGGCCAGTGGGGATGGATTCCCGCCACCGTGCTGTTCGCGGCGCTCCACACCGGCCCGGGAAGACCCTTCCGGGTCTGGACCCTGTTCGCCGCCGTGGCCGGGGCGCTGTTCGGCGGGCTGATGGTGTGGCGCGGCAACCTCCTGGCGCCCATCCTGGGCCACTTTGTCGTCAACGGAGTGAACCTCCACCGGCTCGCCAGCCGGGCTGGGGACTCTGCTAGACTCCCGCGGGGCAAGAGCGAGAGCGAAAAGGAGAGCTGATTTCTATGGCAGTCGATTCACAGGACGTGCTCGGACGCATCGAGGCGGAGAAAGAGATCTACCTCGAGGAGCTCAAGGATTACATCCGCATCCCTTCCATTTCGACCGACCCGGACTACCGGGACGACGTCCGGAAGGCGAGCGAGTTCCTGCTGGGCAAGATGAAGGACGCGGGCCTCACGGCCGAGCGCATCGAGACCGATGGCCATCCGCTGGTCTACGGCGAATGGCTCGGCGCTCCGGGCAAGCCCACCGTCCTCTTCTACGGGCACTACGATGTGCAGCCGGTCGACCCGGTGGAGCTCTGGCGCAATCCGCCCTTCGAGCCCACGGTCGAGGGGGACAAGCTGGTGGCCCGCGGCTCGACGGACGACAAGGGCCAGTCCTATACCCATCTGAAAGCGGTGGCGGCGATGCTGGCCGAGCGCGGCAGCCTGCCGGTCAACGTCAAGTTCCTGGTGGAGGGCGAGGAGGAGGCCGGAGGGCAGGCCATCGAGGTGTATGTACGCCAGGACGGCGGCAAGCGCCTCAAGAGCGACTGCGTGGTGATCTCCGACTCCTCCCTCTTCGCGCCCGGCAAGCCGGCGCTGATCTACGGGCTCAAGGGCCTGGCGTACATGGAGATCAAGGTCACCGGCCCGAGCCGGGATCTGCATTCGGGTACGTACGGCGGCGCGGTGTCGAACCCGCTCAACGCCCTGGCCCAGATCGTGGCGAAGCTGCGCGACGAGAAGACCGGCAGGATCCTGATCCCCGGCTTCTACGACGACGTGAGGCCGCTGGAGGACTGGGAGCGCAAGGAGTTCGCGGCCCTGCCCTACGACGAGACCGAGTACCGCGCCGAGGTCGGCGTGGACGACCTCTTCGGCGAGGAGGGCTACACCACGCGCGAGCGGACCTCGGTGCGGCCGACCTGCGACGTCAACGGGATCTATGGCGGCTACGTGGGCAAGGGTGCCAAGACGGTCCTCCCGTCGTGGGGCGGCGCCAAGGTCTCGATGCGGCTGGTGCC
Organism: Holophagales bacterium; assembly: GCA_031412055.1. Lineage (GTDB taxonomy): Bacteria > Acidobacteriota > Thermoanaerobaculia > Multivoradales > UBA5704 > DATMER01. Next base: position 4,178 of record JANOCF010000932.1, read on the forward strand.
CGACCAGGAGCCGAAGAAGATCGCCGAGCTGTTCGGCAAGTACGTCCGCTCGATCGCTCCCAAGGGGGTGAAGGTCGAGGTGGAGACGCTGCACGGGGCCGACCCGGTGGTGATCGAGGCCAAGGGGCCGTTCGTGGACGCCGCCATGGAGGCCATGGAGGAGGTCTGGGGCGCGCGGCCGGTGCGCATCCGCGAAGGGGGCTCGATTCCGATCGTGTCCACTTTCGCCCAGGTGCTCGAGGCGCCGGTGCTCCTGCTGGGCTTCGGGCTGAACGACGACGGCCTGCACTCGCCGAACGAAAAGTTCAACATCAGTCACTTCTACCAAGGGATCCGCTCCGTGGTGCGGCTCCTGGATCGTCTGGGCGAGCTATGAGGAGCAAGGACAATTACGAGCGCGAGATCAAGTTTCCGGGAGTCGAGCTGGACAAGCTGCGCGACCGCCTGATCGAGCTGGAGGCGGAGCGCAAGGGCCCTTCCGCCTTCGAGGACAACTGGATCCTCGACCGGGGCGAGGAGCTGGTGTCCGAGGGCAAGATCCTGCGCCTGCGCACCGACGGCGGCAAGGCGCGCCTGACCTTCAAGGGCCCCATGCGGCTGGAGGGGAACCTCAAGATCCGCCAGGAGCACGAGATCGAGGTCGAGAGCGCTGAGCAGGCGCGTGCTCTCCTCGAGAACCTGGGGTTCGCGGCCGTCCGGCGCTACCAGAAGATGCGGGAGGAGTGGCAGCTCGGAGGCGTGACCATCGCCCTCGACCACACTCCGATCGGCGACTTCGCCGAGTTCGAGGGCGACCGCGCCGAGGTGGTGGCCAAGCGCTGCGGCTTCGACCCCGACAAGGCCGAGAGACGCTCCTACCTGCGTCTCTACGAGGACTACCTCAAAAGTCATCCGGAAGCGCCTCCCGAAATGACCTTCGCGGACCGTTAGGCGCCGTTCGAACGCCGACCATGCAGGGAAGCCGTGTGAAAGCCCTGGTCCTGGCGGCGGGGCTCGGCACCCGACTGCAACCGCTGTCAGCAGTCCGCGCCAAGCCGGCGCTGCCGGTCGCGGGCACGCCGCTCGTCACGCGGATTCTCGAGCAGCTTCGTGCTGCCGGCATCCGGCGGGTCGTCCTCAACCTGCATCATCGCGCCGACACGATCACCCGGGTGGTCGGCGACGGCTCGACGCTGGGACTCGAGGTCCGGTATTCG
>JANOCF010000933.1:0-2067 GCA_031412055.1 Holophagales bacterium
CGCCACGGCCACGTGCGCGTTGCTCGCGGCCTGGTCGGCGACGGAGCTTACGGCGGAGCGGGCCTCGGAGGTCTTGTACTCCCAGAGCCTGCGGTCCACGGTGCCGACCGCAGGTGGCGCGGCGGGTGCGGCCGGCGGAGCCGTCTGCCCTTGGCCGGTCGGCTGCTGCTGGCCCTGGTCCTGCTTGCCGCCCTTCCCCTTCTTGCCCTTTCCTTTCTTCTGCGCCGCATCCGCGGTGTCCACGGCAAGAGGGGAGAGGAGGAGCGTGCACAGAAGCGCGGTCAGAATTCGAGGGGCGGCGTTCCGGGATATCGGCGGCATCGGTAGTCTCCTGAGAAGTTCTCTACCCCAGTATAAGCGTCAACCGATCCCGCTTCTTCCCGAGCTCTGCGACGGCTGCGGCACGATCGACCCGAAACCGCCCGCGCTGTTGCGTCTCATCCCAAACATTGTCAGGGCGCGGTAGAACACGTTGCGGAAGAGGGAGGGGCGATCCACCTCCATCGGCCGGGGAGACTGCGTGCCTTCCGGGTCCTGCACGTAAAGCTCGATTCCCGCCTCCCGCCAGCGCAGGAGGACGTGCGACAGGTCGAGCCGCGGCTTGCCCATGAGCAGCTCGGTCTGCAGGACCACCACCCGCTGGATGCCGCGTGAGCGCAGAAAGTTCGCGGACGGGAAGTCCTGGGGGAACACGATCCAGCGGTTGTCGAACTTGCCCGGCGAGGCCGGAGCCTTGGGGTCCAGGCGGTTCGAGTCCAGGAGGAACGCGGGCGGCGCGTCCGCCGGGATCGCCAGGCCCGGCAGCTCGGCCGCGCCATCCTGCAACCGGCGCACGATCTCGTTGACCGGCACGATCGCGAACGGATGGTAGGCCGTGTTGAACAGCGGCACCGGCCGGTATCCCGCCCGCGCCATGGCCATCCCGATCTCCACCGCCCGAGCCCCGGGAACGTCCACGATGAAAGCCGTCCAGATGTCGACCTGGAAGTCGGGAGGAGGCTGCACCACCGTGGCCTCCACCCCTTCCGCGGGAGCGTCCGCTCCCAGGTTGGAGAACGTTGCGGGGGTCAGCTCCGCGAACAGGGCCGGCTTGGCCCAGCGGGACCAGACCGACTCCGGCGGCGCCCAGATCTCAAAGAGCTGCAACCCTTCCATGGGCTTCCTCCTGCCAAGGCCCGACAAGAATCGCGACGTCCTGGGCCAGATGGTCGATGATCGGCCGGCGCGCCGCCCGGCCATAGGCCCCGGCCGCGCGTCCGTCGATCGTGTACACCCCCACGCAGGGGTAGAACGATTCGCCGTCCACCACGAGCGGCACGGCCTCGAACTTCCGCTGCGCCGCCCACCAGCGCGACCCGAAGCGCAGCTCCCTGCGGATCTGCTTCCACTCCTTGTCCGGGGTCACTCCGGCCATGCCGATGCCGTCTCCGACCCGCCCCAGCGAGGGCTTGAGGATCCAACTGGTGTCCTGACGCCAGCCGGTCTCCCGGGGATCGCGGGTTTCGGGGAGCAGGCTGCGCCACGTCGGGAGCCGTGTCTCCAGGCGGTCCCAGACCAGGGGGAAGCGCTTGCTCTGGGTGAGGAGCGCCGTGGCCGGATTGCACACCGGCGTCAGGCCGCCACGAAAGAAGTGCTTCCAGCCGCTGGAACGGGGGAGGTTGGGCAGCCACTCGGCCGGGAAGAAGCGGAACACGGCATCCACCTCGCCCTGGAACCAGTCGCTCTCGAGGTGAGCCCGGCCGTCGCGCCAGCGCAGGTGGTCCGGAGCGGCGAGCAGCGCCTTCCGTCCCCGGGATTCCAGCTCGCGAGCCAGAAAGACCATGACCTGGCGGTCGTCCGTGTAGGCCGTGGCATGGACCAGGGCCACGGTCCCGCCGGGGCGGATCGCTGCCGCGAGAGCCTCGGCCAGCCGGCCGGCCGGATCGCCGGCCGGCTCGGAGCCGGGGAAGGACGGGGTCATCAGCCGGGCGAAGCCCGTGGCCTCGTTGAACCCGCCCGGCACGTCCGTGTTGGCTTCGGAGATCCTCCACCCCTCGGTGGTCCAGTGGAAGTCGAAGCGCAGGACCC
>JANOCF010000934.1:0-4052 GCA_031412055.1 Holophagales bacterium
GCGCCGAGCCCCCCTTCGAGAATCCGGATGCGGTCGCCGCCTAGCCCCCGGATGACCGGCCGGCTGGCGCCCTGGCCGAAGAAGGAGGAGGTCACACCGGGCTCGCGGTTGAGCGTCTCGCCCAGGGTGGGCTGAAGCTGGCGCGACAGCTCCTCCTCGCCCAGCACGCTGGTGGGCTGGGCGATCTCGTACCGGCTGCGGGCCTCGGGCGAGGCGGTGACCACGATCTCGTCGCGGTGGACGATCAGGTCCAACGCCAGCGTGATGTCGGCTGTCGCTCCGGAGGTCGTGCGTACGCGCTGGATCGAACTGCCGAGGCGTTCGCTGGAAGCTTCCAGAAGGTACTCGCCGGGAGGGACGGCGTCGAAACGGAAGGCGCCGTCGTTGCCCGTGGTGGTGCGGCGGCGCAGTTCTGCGAGCAGCACCTCGGCGCCCGGTACCGGATCACCTTCGGCGGTGGTCACCCGTCCCATGATCGCGCCCGGAGCAAGGGCTTGGGATTGCGCGGGGAGCGCCAGGCTCCCGGTCAACAGCAGCATGAGGAGCGGCTTCGCCACTCCCCGGAAAAGAGAGAGGTACGGCATGTCGGCATCTCCTGGCCTCCGGAACCTGGAGGCAGATCGGTCGATTGCAGGTCGGCGAAAATGAGACCGGTCAGGGGGTCAGGAGAAGAGGCGGAGCTCGGCTGCTGGAAGGCCGATGAGTACCGGACTCTGCGCGAGGAGTCGGCGCGAGCCAGAGGCAGGACGGGAGGTCGACCGGAAGAATGGAGACCGCCACCTGCAGCCGGACACCGCGCGTCTCCAGTCGCTGCAGGCAAGTGGCGCAGTGCGGCCGGTGAACGGGGCCGGTCTGCTCAAGGTGGACAGGCTGGCCGGGGTGGGCAGCGCCGGGATAGTAGACGCTGTCTACGCCAAGAGCGAGCGGCTCGTGCGCGGCGTCCCCAAGCTGCGGCAGGTGCAGGTCGACCGAGGACAGGAGCAGGACGAGGCAAAGGAGCCCGTGGCCCAGCCCGTGGCCCAGAAGGCCAGGCCAAAGCCAGATCGAGGAGCGCCGGTCCGTGCACACGAGACTAGGGTAGCACGGTAGCAACCACCGTCTGATCCGAATGTCGAGCCTCGCCCGGAAGCGAGCGAGCATAATTTGCCTCACGGTTTGAAGGAGCAGAGCACGGGCTCACCGTCCTCATGCAAATCGTCATCATCTACCTCTCCGGTTCTCCCAATGACGCGTGAGGATGCCTCGGGTTGACCTGACAGGCCAAGTGCGCAACAATCCGGCCGTGTCGTGCCGCAGGCTCCTCGCCGCCCTTCTCCTCCTTGCCGTTGCCTTGATACCGCAGCTGCTCTTGGTGGGAGTGCATGCCCTCGTGGAGCATGGGCATACCGGAGAAGCGGCCGGGCACGGCCCGGATGGCTTTGCCGAATCCCTGGTCCATGGGCACGAGCATGCGGACGGGATCCCCGAGCACGAGCACCGCCTCCTGCCCTCGCCGACCTTCCGGCCCGCCCCGCCCCAGGTTCTCGACGCACTACCGGCCGTTGCCTCCCTGGCGGCTTCGGACGCGGATCAGACTTCGTTCTCCGGCGCATCCTCATGGCAGTCCGGTACCCGTCTCCCCGGCTCGGGTCCGCCTCGGCTCCAGCTTCTCTGCACCCTGCTGATTTGATCCCCGCCTCCTAGGCCGGCACCTTTCGGGTGTCCTGGAGTGCCCGTCGGGCACCCGTGCATCCCTGTCTTTTCCCAGGTTGCTGAATGGAGGCGCCATGCAACGCGCACGCATTGTCTTTTTCCACTTCCTTTCGCTCGCCGCGGCCGGGGTGCTCGTGGCGCAGGAGTCCCCGGCACTGACCGAGGAAGCGTTTCTCGCCGCCGTGACCGGAGATCACCCGGCCGCGGTGGCGCTCGCCGGAGAGCGCGAGATCGCCGCCGCCGAAGCGATCCGCGCTTCTCTGCTGCCGAATCCCACTGTCGAAGCCAGTATCGAAGAGCCCGATGGGGCCGCGAGGGAGACGACCGCCGCAGTCACGTGGACCCCGCCGCTCGACGGCCGCCGCGCCCTCCGGCGGGAAGCTGCTGAGAGGGGGTTGGCTGCGGCCGAAGGCCGTCTCGCGGCATCCCGGCTCCGGCTCCGTCTCGATCTGCGGGCGGTCTACGCGGAATGGGCCTTCGCCTGGGAGCGGAGAGAGCTGCTGGCCGCGCACCTCGCCCGCGTCGGCGAGCTGGCCGGACGGGCTCGCGCGCGGGCGGAGGCCGGGGAGATCCCAGGCCTGGCCGCCCGCCGCTTCACCCTGGAAGAGGCTCAGGCACGGGCCGACCTCGCCCGAGTCGAAGCCCGCCTGGGCGCGGCACGCGCCGCCCTCGCGGCCTGGCATCCGGAAGTGCCCCGGGATGCCCGCCCTGCTTCGCTGCCTCTCCCTGCCATGGCTGGAGCGGTTCCGGACCTCGCGGGCCGTCCCGACCTCGTAGCTCGCGAGCGCGAGGTGGAGCGCGCCGAGATCGTGCGGCGGCTCAGCGGGAAGATCTTCGAAGCGCCAGCGCTGGGGCTCGGATGGAAGCGGATCGAAGAGCGCTCCGCCGAGGCCTCCGGTCCGGTGGTCTCCGCCGGGTGGACGGTGCCTCTCTTCGACCGGCGGCAGGCCGACCGCCGGGAGGCGGAAGCGCGCCTTACCACCGCCCAGGCCGAGCTGGAGCTGGCCCGCGTCCGCGCTCAGGCGGAGCTTGCCGGAGCGCTCGCCGCTTACGACCGCCTGCGGACCGAAGCCGCCGAGGCCGCCGAGGCAGGTGGCGCCGGGATGGCGACCGGTGAGCTGCTCACCGGAGCGTCCGCTTCCTATCAGCTCGGAGAGTCCGGGTTGACCGATCTTCTCGATACCCTGCGCGCCGCGCTCGCGGCCCGGATTACCGCCTTGGAGATCCGGGAGGCCGCCGTGGCCGCGCAACGTGACCTGGAGGCTGCCACGGGGCGGCCCCTCTCTGGAGACCTGCCATGAGCCGTTCCTGGACCTTGCCGCTTCTGATTCTCTGCCTGCTGTCGCCGGCGTGCAGCAACGACCGCTCCGCCGAAGAGGCCGAGCACGGCCAGCCCCACGAGGCCGCAGCGGAGGAGGCGGAAGCCTGGTCGGTGACCGCCTGGAGCAAGAGCTACGAGCTGTTTGCCGAAACCGACCCCCTGATCGCCGGCCGCGAGGCCCCCTCGCACGCGCACTTCACCTACCTGCCGGACTTCTCGGCTCTCAACGAGGGCTCGGTCACCGGCATCCTGCGCGGGCCGGACGGCCAGGAGGAGACGTTTCTTTCGCCCAAACCTCTGCGGGCCGGGATCTTCAACGTCATCTTCAAGCCCGCGCGCGAGGGGACGTACGACCTGATCTTCCGGGTACGGAATGACAAGGCGAGCGAGGACATTGCCGCGGGCCGGGTGCGGGTCGGGTCCGAGGCTTCCCCCGGCAACCTCGTCGAGCTGCCCCCGGGCGCGCCGAATGAGGAGGCCGCGTCCGGCACACCGGTCGGCTTCCTCAAGGAGCAGCAGTGGCGGACGGAGTTCGCCACGGAGTGGGTGCGGGAAGGCGCCATCAAGCGGGCGCTTCGCTCCTCCGGCAGGGTGCTTCCCGCGGCCGGTTCCGAGGCCATCCTGACGGCACCTACGGACGGCATCGTCACCGCGGCGAGCTGGCCGCATGCGGGCCAGGACGTAGGGCGGGGGACTCCGCTGTTCCTGCTGACACCTCGGGTCTCCGCGGACCAGAGCGTCGGGGAGCTGCGGGCCGACGTCACCGAGCTGGAGGCCGATCTCGGGGCGGCGCGGGCGCGGCTCGACCGCTTGCAGGAGCTGCTCAAGGTCGAGGCTGCGAGCCGGCGGGAGGTTGAGGAGGCGGACGCCCGGGTGAAGGGGCTGTCGGCCCGCCACGAGGCCGCGCGCCGCGAGCGTGCCGCGGCTTCGGCGGTTCGTAGCGGCGGAGGGGCGGGGCCGGAGAGCTTCCGGATCGTCTCGCCCATCGCCGGACGGGTGGCGGAGGTGACGGCCAGCCCCGGGCAGTTCGTCGCCGCCG